>NZ_ALIP01000114.1:0-14326 GCF_000283075.1 Pseudoxanthomonas sp. GW2 | reverse complement strand
GGCGCTGCGCTGGCCGCCACCGTACTCGCGGCGCGGCGGGGCGCTGCGCTGCGGCCGGTCGCCGCCGGCATAGCCACCCTCGCCGCCACCGCCGCCACGGCCACCGAGCATCTGCATCTCGTCGGCGATGATCTCGGTGATGTAGCGCTCCTGGCCGTCCTGGCCGGTGAACTTGTCGTAGCGGATCGAGCCTTCCACGTAGCACTGCGAGCCCTTGCGCAGGTACTCGCCGGCGATCTCGCCGAGCTTGCCGAAGAACTTCACCCGGTGCCACTCGGTGCGCTCCTGGGTGTTGCCATCGCGGTCCTTGCGCACGCTGGTGGTGGCCAGGCGGATGGTGGTCACGGCCATGCCGGACTGCGTGTACTTGGTTTCGGGATCGTCGCCGAGGTTGCCGACCAGGATCACCTTGTTGATGCCGCGCGCCATAGTTCTGATTCCGTGTGCAGGACCCGACCGGATCCGGGGAAGGTAGGAGAGTATAGCCGCCCCTCCCGCGCCATCGCCGGAGAGCGGATCCTTGCGTAGGGATATTCCGCAGGTGCGTGCCGATCCCTGCGCCCGGCCCCGCGTTGCCCGCCCGTGGCCGGCGGACCGCCCCGCTTCCGTCGCGGCCAGCCTGCCCCTGCCCACGCTCCGGCCCAAGGCAGGACCACGCGCTGCGCGTTCAGGTATCCGAACGCGCAGCGCGCCCCGCGCCAGGCAGGCACCGGTCCGAAGGGCGCGCCAGTGGCCAGCCCCCCCCACCCTGCTTGGGGCTGCCCGCTGCCGGCGGCTTATAATTCCGCGCCTGTATTCCAGGCGGCCAGCATGGCAGACCACTTCAGCTCCCCCTCCTACGCCTCCCTGCCCCAGATCCAGGCCCTCGCGGCCGCCGACATGGCCGCGGTCGACAGCCTGATCCGCACCCGCCTGGCGTCGGACGTGGTCCTGATCAACCAGATCGCCGAGCACATCGTCTCGGCCGGCGGCAAGCGCCTGCGCCCGATGCTGGTGGTGCTGGCCGGGCAGGCCACCGCCGGCAGCTTCGGCACCACCGCCGACCACCACCAGCTGGCGGCGATCATCGAATTCATCCACACCTCCACCCTGCTGCACGACGACGTGGTCGACGAATCCGACCTGCGCCGCGGCCGCAGCACCGCCAACGCGATCTGGGGCAACGCCGCCAGCGTGCTGGTCGGCGACTTCCTGTACTCGCGCAGCTTCCAGCTGATGGTCGAGCTGGACCGGATGGAGGTGATGCAGGTGCTGGCCGACACCACCAACCGCATCGCCGAAGGCGAGGTGCTGCAGCTGCTGCACGTGCGCAACCCGGACACCGACGAGGCCGCCTACCTGCGCGTGATCGAGCGCAAGACCGCGGTGCTGTTCGCCGCCGGCACCCGCCTGGGCGCGCTGGCCTCCAATGCCGACGCCGCCACCCAGCAGGCGCTGTACGACTACGGCATGGCCCTGGGCTATGCCTTCCAGATCGCCGACGACGTGCTCGACTACACCGCCGATGCCGCCACCCTGGGCAAGAACCTCGGCGACGACCTGGCCGAGGGCAAGGCCACCCTGCCGCTGATCCACGCCATGACCCATTCCGGCGAGGCCACCCGCCAGCGCCTGCGCCAGATCGTGCAGGAAGGCGACACCTCGGCCATGGACGAGGTGCTGGCCGCGATCCGCGCCACCGGCGGCCTGGAGTACAGCCGCAAGCGCGCGATGGACTACGCCGCCGAGGCCGAGGCGGCGCTTGCCGGGCTGCCGGAGAGCGAGGCCCTGCAGGCGCTGCGCGGCCTGGCCCGCTACGCGGTCGAGCGCAGCCACTGATCCCCGGGGCCGCCGCGCGGCCCATCCCTTTGCACCTGCGCGCGCGGCCCGTCCGCGCGCCGCACCGCGGCCTGCCGCAGTGCACCCCCGCGGCCCCGGCTACGTCGCTCAGGCCACGCCAAGCCCGGGAATGGCGCTGATGCCGTCCGGATCGAACCCGGCCAGGGCCGCGAAGTGGCGGCCTCGCTCGGTGTAGTCGCGATAGGCGCCGAAACTCGGCGCGCCCGGCGACAGCAGGACCAGGCCGCGGCCGGCCAGCAGCCGCTGCGCGCGGGCCACCGCGTCGGCCAGGTCGTCGGCCGCTTCCAGCGCGAACAGGCCCTCGGCGGCCAGCGGTGCCAGCAAGTCATGGATGCGCGGGCCATTGGCGCCCATGGTGACCACCGCCCGTGGCGGCTGCGCACGCAGGCGCTCGGCGAAGCCGTGCCAGTCCAGGCCGCGGTCGTGGCCGCCCAGCAGGATCGCCACCGGCGAGCCGCGATGGCAGTCCAGCGCCGCCAGGCTGGCGTGCGGGGTGGTGCTGATCGAATCGTTGACGTAGCCGATGCCGTCGCGCTCGCCCAGCCACTGCAGGCGGTGCGGCAGCGGGCGGAAGTCCATCGCCGCCGGCGCCAGCGGCGCGGCGTCCACGCCCAGCGCCTCGATCGCCGCCAGCACCGCGCACAGGTTGCCGCGGTTGTGGCGCCCGGGCAGCGGCACGGCCGCGGTGTCGAACACGAAGGCGTCGCCGCGGTACAGGGCGTCGTCGCGCAGGTGCCAGCCGTCCTCGCGGTTGAACCACACGATGCGGCTGTCCGGAAGCTGCAGTCGCGCCAGGCGCGGATCGGCGGCGTTGAGCACCGCGGTGCGCGGCCGCGCTCCGGTGACCAGGCGCAGCTTGTCCTCGATGTAGCGGTCTTCGCTGCCGTGCCAGTCCAGGTGCTCGGGGAACAGGTTGAGCACCACCGCCACCTCCGGATGCGCACCACTGCGGGCGACGTCGCCGGTCTGGTAGCTGGACAGTTCGATCGCCCAGAACTCCGGCGCCGGTTGCGGATCCAGTACTTCGAGCAATGGCAGGCCGATGTTGCCGGCCAGGGCGGTGCGGTGGCCGCCGGCGCGCAGCAGGTGGGCCAGCAGCGAGGTGGTGGTGCTCTTGCCCTTGGTGCCGGTCACGCACACGGTGCGTGCATCGGCATGCTCGCCGAACCACAGCGTGGTCCCGCCAATGAAGCACGTGCCGCGCGCGGCGGCGGCCAGGGCCTCGGGCTTGTACGGGCTGATGCCCGGCGACTTCACCACGATGTCGAACGCGGCCAGCGCATCGGCATCGACCCGGGTGCGCGGCTGCAGCAGCGGATCGCCCAGGCCGGCGACGGTGGCCGCCTCGGCCTCGTTGCAGAACAGCGCCAGCGGCAGCTGCGGCAGCCGCGTGCGGACCGCCTTCCAGGCGGCGCGGCCTTCGCGCCCCCAGCCCCACAACGCGACGCGCCGTCCCTCAAGCTGCGAAATGCGCACTCACCCGCTCCCACAGCGCGGCCGGCACGCGGTGCTCGCCACCGGCCTGCAGCAGCGGTTCGATCGCCAGTTCCGCCGGATCCAGCTGCGGCCGGATCTCGCGCGCGTAGCGCGCCACCAGCGCGTCCTCGCGCCATTCGGCACGGCCGGCCAGCTGCTCCATCGCCGCGCGCGATTCCCTGCCCTCGCCCACGCACTCGAACGGCTTGTGGTCCTGGAACTCCAGCAGCGCGTCGTAGCCGGCGGCCTGGCCCGGATCGTCCAGCAGGTTGCGCCCGAAGATCCTCACCAGCCGGGGCTTGGGCATGAACGGTGCCAGCGCCAGGAACACGAAGTGGCACTTCGGGCACAGCCCGCACCAGCGCTGCGCCGGCTTTTCGCCGAGGATGTGGAAGTTGCGGTTGCAGCTGGAGAAATGCGCGTCGTAGCGGTCGCTGCGCGCGAACTGCCGCGCCACCGCCAGCTCCGACAGCGGGCGCAGCAGCGAGTAGTAGTGCAGGTCGGCCGCGACCACGCGCTCGACGTGTTCGCCGAAGGCCTGCTCGAAGGCCCAGCCCTTGGACCACTGGTGGTTCACCTCGCCGGTGCCGGGGATCAGGCTGCCGTAGCTGGCCGAGCGCTCGTTGGAGAACACCACCTGGCCGTGGCCGGTCAGCAGCGCGGCCAGCACCAGGATCGCCGAGTTCACCGCGGTCACGGGGATATGGCCGTTGTACGCGCCCTGGCGGTTGATCTCGAACAGCGCCGGCGCCAGCGCGCGGCCGATGTTGAGGACCGGCAGGCCGGTGCGCTCGGCGCAGGTGCGGATCAGCTGCGAGCCGCCGATCCAGGCCACGGTCTGCTCCACCCCGGCGGCGCGCAGCGCCTCGATGCTGACCAGCGAGTCCTTGCCACCGCCGATGGCCACCAGCGCACGTTCCGGCAGCCCGGCGGCCGGTGCCTGCCCGGTTGCGGCGCCGTCACGCGGGAAGCGGATGCGCCCGCGCAGGTCCAGGCCGTTGCGGTAGGCGAACTCGCCCAGGCCGTTGAGGTACACCTGCTCCATCAGCGCGGCGGTGGCCTCGTCGATCGGGTAGCCGTCGATCCGGATCTGCGGCGGCACCGCGGCCTTGTAGTAGCTGACGCCCGCGACCAGGTGCAGCAGGCGCAGGGCCTGTTCCACCGCCGCGGCGCGGGTGGCGTCCAGCGCGAACGGGGCGCCGGGGATGGTGACGGTTTCCACCAGCTCCGGGCCTTCGTCGAAGGCGTAGGCCAGCTCGGCCACGCCGGTCGCCGGGTCGAAGCCGCAGCGGACGAAGCGGAAAACGCGGATGGAATCGCGGTCGAATGCAGTCATGCAGGATCCAGGGTGGAGCACGCCGGGCGCCGCGGTGCGGGGCCGCCAGGCAGGAAATCGGGGGTGGCGGCCGCGCCGCGGCCCGCCACGGAAGCCGCCAGCGTAGCGCCAAGCGCGGCCGAAGGCAGCCTTGACCGCCGCGCGCCGGGGCCACGGGCGGCGCCGGCCACGGCGGCGGCGCCCGGGAGCAGGCCCGTGTCAGGCCACGGGCCCATCGATCACGTCCTCCGGCGGCAGCTCGCGCAGGTTGTAGCGGCTGGCCATGGCATGGCCGTAGGCGCCGGTGTCGGCCAGCAGCATCACGTCGCCCGGGGCGGTGTCGCGTGGCAGCCGGCGGCGCTTGCCGAACAGGTCGCTGGACTCGCAGATCGGGCCGACCACGTCGAACTGGCCATCGGCCGGGGCATCGATCCGCTGCAGGTTCACGATGTCGTGCCAGGCGTCGTACATCGCCGGGCGCACCAGCGCGTTCATGCCCGCGTCCAGGCCCACGCGCACGATGCCGTCCTTCTCCACCACCTGGGTGGCGCGCGCCAGCAGCACGCCGGCCTCGGCCACCAGGAAGCGGCCCGGCTCGACCACCAGGCCGAACGCCGGGTGCACCGCGCGCACCTCGGCCAGGCTCGCGGCCCAGGCCTCCAGGTCGAACGGTTCGTCGTCCGGCGCGTACGGGATCGGCAGGCCGCCGCCGATGTCCAGGGTCGCCACGGTGCCGATGCGGCGGGCGAAGCCGGCCAGCTCGTCGCACATCTGCCGCCAGTGGCCCATGTTCTCCACCCCGCTGCCCAGGTGCGCGTGCAGGCCGGTGATGACGATGCCAAGCGCGCGCGCCTCGGCCACGAACTCGTCCACCCGCTGCGCGGACAGGCCGAACTTGGCCTCCTTGCCGCCGGTGTTGACCTTCTGGTGGTGGCCGTCGCCGTGGCCCAGGTCGATGCGCAACCACAGCGAGCGGCCGCGGAAGGTCTCCGGCCAGTTGCGCAGCAACTCGACGTTGTCGACGGTGACGGTCACGCCCAGCGCCAGCGCCTGCTCGTATTCCCCGCGCGGGGCGAAGCTGGGGGTGAACAGCACCCGCGACGGCTCGATCCCCGGCACCGCGGCGAACACGTGGTGCAGCTCGGCCAGCGACACGCACTCCAGGCCGAAGCCCTCCTCCGCCAGCACCTTGAGGATCGCCGGGTGCGGATTGGCCTTGATCGCGTAGTAGCGGCGGTCCACCGCGGCCACCGCCTGCAGCTGCCGCGCGCGCTCGCGCACGGTCGGCAGGTGGTAGACGTAGCGCGGCGTGCCGGCTTCGGCCAGCTGCAGCAGGCGCGGCCGCTCCAGCTTCCACCACGGCTGCGGGCGCGGCCGCACCGCGCCGTTGATCTCGCGCCAGCGCGGGCCGAACACCTCGGTTTCCTGCACCGGCATGGCGCCGCTGTCGATCAGCGCTGCGTGCAGCTGCGGCAGCAGGCCGTCGGCGTCGGCCTCGTCGATCACGAAGGTCAGGTTCAGGTCGTTGGACGACTGCGAGATCATGTGCACGCGCTCGTGCACGAAGCTGGAGAACACCTCGGACAGCCGGTGCAGCAGCGAGCGCATGCCGCGGCCGACGAGGGTGATGGCGGCGCACGGCACGATCACCTTCACCCGCCCGATCTTCCCCAGGTCCTCGGCCAGCGCCGAGAGCACGTTCTGGCTCAGCAGGTTCTCGCTCGGATCCAGCGACACGGTGACGTTGGTCTGCGAGGTGCCGATCATGTCCACCGACAGCCCGCGCTTGCGGAACAGCGCGAACACCTCGGCCAGGTAGCCGACCTGCTGCCACATGCCGATGTCCTCCACCGACACCAGGACCACGCCGTTGCGGCGGCTGATCGCCTTCACGCCGGCCACGGTGGCGGCGCTGCGGTCGATCACCGTGCCTGGCAGCTCCGGGCGCTCGGTGTCCAGGATCGCCATCGGCACGCCGGAGTCGCGGCATGGCTTGATCGAGCGCGGATGCAGCACCTTGGCGCCGGTGGTGGTGATTTCCTGCGCCTCGGCGTAGCCCAGGCGGCTGAGCAGGCGCGCGTCCGGGACCTCGCGCGGGTTGGCGCTGAACATGCCGGGCACGTCGGTCCAGATCTCCACGCGGCTGGCGCCCAGCAGCGCGCCGAAGTACGCGGCCGAGGTATCCGAACCGCCGCGGCCGAGGATCGCGGTGCCGCCGTCCTGGTGGCGGGCGATGAAGCCCTGGGTGATGAGCACGCGCGTGGGCTGCCGCGCGAAACGCGCGCGCCAGTCTCCGTCGGACTCCCAGTGGCAGTTCACCGACAGCCGCTGCGCCCACTCGCTCTGGTTCGGCTGCGGCGGCAGCGCGCGCAGCCAGTCGCGCGCGTCCATCCAGCCGATGTCCAGTCCCTGCTTGCGCAGGTAGGCCGCGCCCAGGGTGGACGAGAGCAGTTCGCCCTGGGCCAGCACCTCGGCCTGCCAGTCCAGCGGCCGGGTCGCGGCGCGCGGGTCCTCGAGCAGGCCGCGCAGCACGGCCAGGCGCTCGCCCAGCGCCACGTCGGCATCCAGCTCCAGTTCGGCGAGGAATTCGCGGTGGCGCGCTTCCAGCGCGGCCACGCGCGCGGCGGCGTCCTCGCTGCCGTCGGCGATCGCGGTCAGTTCGTTGGTCACCCCCGACAGCGCCGATACCACCACCAGCACGCGGCCGCCGGTGGCCTCGGCCCGCTGTTTCGCCAGTTTGCCGATCGTGTCCCAGCGATGGCGGCGGGACACCGAGGTACCGCCGAACTTGAGGACGATCCAGCCGCCTTGGGCGGCGTCTTGCGCGGGCGAAGCTGCGGACATTGAGTTGGCTTGACCACCCGACCACCGGGCATGAGCCGCCGATTCTAAGCGCAATCCACGCGCATCCCGGGCGCGCCGGCGCACTTCGTTGCAGCTTCCATCAGGCTGCGGGAAGCGTCACACCGGCAACCAATTCCCCGCCACGCCCGAGGCATCGCGCGCGCACTCGCGCAGGCATGCACGCTGCGCCTAACCTGCTCTTCCCCACCGAGGACGCCTGCCATGCCGACCCGCCGCTTCCTGCAGCTCGACGTGTTCGCCCATGCCCCCGGCGCCGGCAATCCGCTGGCGGTGATGCTCGACGCCGAAGGCCTGGACGAGGCGCGCATGCAGGCCTTCGCCGCCTGGACCAACCTCTCGGAGACCATCTTCTTCCTGCCACCGACCACCGCGCAGGCCGATTACCGCGTCCGCATCTTCACCCCGGTGATGGAGTTGCCGTTCGCCGGGCATCCCAGCGTGGGCGCGGCCTGGGCCGCGGTGGATGCCGGCCTGGCGCGCCCGCGCGCCGGGCGCCTGGTGCAGGAATGCGCCGCCGGCCTGCTGCCGGTGCGTGCCGACCAGGCCGGCGATGCGCTGCATCCGGCGGTGCGCAGCCCGCGTGCGCAGCGCCGCGACCTGGCCGCGCCGGACTGGCTGCTGGCGGACACGGTGTTCGGCGCGCGCCGCGGCGCGCTGCCGCCGGCGCTGTGGAACAACGGCCCGGACTGGTGGCTGCTGGAACTGGCCGATGCCGCCGCGGTGCGTGGCCTGCGGCCGGACCTGGGCGCGATCGCGGCGCTGCCGGGCAAGGGCAAGCTGGCGGTGTTCGCCCCGGGCGACGGCGAGGCCGACCTGGTGGTGCGCGCCTTCGCACCCGGCGTCGGCATCCCGGAGGACCCGGCCACCGGCAGCGTCAACGCCCTGGTCGCCGCCGCCCTGCACCGGGCCGGGCGCCTGCCAGGCCGCGGCGGCCGCTACCTGGCCAGCCAGGGCCGCGAACTGGGCCGCGATGCACGCCTGCGGCTGGAGGTCGACGGCGACGGCGAGGTCTGGGTCGGCGGCCCGGTGCAGGCGGTGATCCGCGGAACGGTGGACTGGTAATCTCGGGCACCCTGCCCACCCCCGAGGTTCCCCGATGCCCCTGCGCCCCTTCGTCCAGGTGGACGTGTTCGCCGACCGGCCTGGCGCCGGCAACCCGCTGGCGGTGGTGCTGGACGCCACCGGCCTGGACGACGCGGCAATGCAGGCCATCGCGCGCTGGACGCGGCTGCCGGAAACCACCTTCGTGTTCCCGCCGACCCAGCCCGGCGCCAGCTATGCGCTGCGCATGTTCAGCCCGAAGCGCGAGGTGCCGTTCGCCGGCCATCCCAGCGTAGGCACCGCGCACGCGGTGCTGGAGGCCGGGCTGGCCAGGCCGGACGCGGATGGCCTGCTGCTGCAGGAGGGGGTGGCCGGGCTGCTGCCGTTGCGGGTGGAGGAATCCGGCGGCGTACGCCGCATCGCCATCCGCACCCCGCGCGCTCACCTGGTGGAAGTGGCCGACGCGCGCGGCTCGCGCATGCTCGAGGCGCTGGACTGGCTGCCCCCCGGCGAACTGCCGCCGGCGCTGATGGACGGCGGCCGCCGCTGGTGGGTGGCCGAGGCCCGCGACGAGGCCAGCCTGCGCAACGCGCAGCCGGACTGGGACGCGATCGCCGGCCTGGCCCGTGCCACCGACAGCATGGGCGTGCTGGCCTTCGCCCGCTGCGCCGGGCGCGACTACCAGGTCGCCGCGCGCGCCTTCGTCGGCGGCCCGGCGATCTTCGAGGACGCCGCGTCCGGCGCGGCCAACGCCACCCTGGCCGCATGGCTGGCGCTGCGCGACGCCCTGCCCGGCAGCGGCGGCCGCTATACCGTCAGCCAGGGCCGCGAGGTCGGCTACGACGCGCGCCTGGACATGTACGTCGACGGCGACGGCCAGGTCTGGTCCGGCGGCCAGGTGGCCAGCGTGGTGCGCGGCCAGATCGACTGGCGCTGAGCGCATCCCCGGAAACGACGCGGGCGCCCCGTGGCGCCCGCGTCATGGCCCATCGAGGGCCCTCGGGCCTGCCGTACCAGCCACAGCACCGCCACGGCCACCAGCAGCACGCCCAGGCCGAAGCGCCGCAGCGCGTCGTCCGGCCGTTGCAGCAGCCGCAGCATCGCCTGCCGCCACGCGCGCGGCGCGGCGAACAGGAACAGCCCTTCGAGCACGGCGGCCAGGCACAGCGCCGGGACCAGCGTTTCCAGCATCAACGATCGCTCTTGAGGTACTGCAGGAACGGGTCGTTGCGGTCCAGCACCACCACGCCCTGGCCGTCGGCGAACGCGCGGCGGTAGGCCTCCAGGCTGCGGTAGAAGGCGTAGAACGCCGGATCGGCCGCCGCCGCCTGCGCGTACAGGCGCGCCGCCTCGGCATCGCCCTCGCCGCGCAGGCGCTGCGCGTCGCGCTCGGCCTCGGCCACGATCACCGCCTGGTCGCGGTCGGCCTGCGCGCGCACGGTGCGCGCCTGCTCCTCGCCCTCGGCGCGCAGCGCGCTGGCCACCTGCTTGCGCTCGGCGCGCATGCGGTCGTAGACCTGCTTGATCACGTCCGAATCGGTGGGCAGGTCGATCTGCTTGAGGCGGATGTCGACGATGCGCATGCCCAGGGTCAGGGCGCCGCGGTTGATGCCCTCCAGCTGGCGCTGGATGACCTCGCTGCGGTCGCCGGACACCAGCTGGGTCAGGGTACGGGCGTTGATCTCGTTGCGCAGCGAGTCCTTGATGATCGGCGCCAGGCGGTCGGCGGCGGCGCTCTCGTCGCCGCCGGTGGCGCGGTAGAACGCGCGCACGTCGTCGATGTAGCCAATGGCCACGAAGTCGACGCTGACGTCCTTGCGCTCGGAGGTCAGGTAGCGCTCCGGGGAGAAGTCGATCAGGCTGAAGCGGCGGTCGAACACGCGCGCGGTCTCGACCAGCGGCACCTTGAAGTGCAGGCCCGGGCCGATGTCGGTACGGGCCACCCGGCCCAGGTTCAGGACCAGGCCGACCTGGTCCTCGCGCACCACGAACACCGAGCCCATCAGGCCCAGCAGGCCGGCCACCGCCAGCGCGATCCACAGGGGATATTTCATCGGCTCACCTCCCCGCGCCCGGTGCGGGTCCCGTCACGGGTCCCGTCGCGCAGGTTGTCGGGACTGCTTTCGATCACCGGCAGCAAGGCCTCGCCGGCCGGCGCCGGCGCGGCGGTGCCCGCCTGCGGCTGGCTGGCGGCGTTGGCCCCCGGCATCGGCACGTAGATCAGCTGGCGGCTGTCGCCGCCGACCACCTTGCGGTTGCGCGACAGCACGTCCTGCACGGTCTCCAGCCACAGGCGCTTGCGGGTCACCTCCGGCGCGCTGCGGTACTCCTCGCGCAGCAGCGAGAAGCGGGCCACGTCGCCCTCGGCCTGGGCGATCTTGGCCGCCTTGTAGCCCTCGGCCACGGTGCGGCGGCGGGCCGCCTCGCCGCGCGCCTCGGGCACCACGCGCGCGGCGTAGGCACGCGCCTCGTTGATCAGCTGGTCCTTGATCTGCTGGGCGCTGTTGACCTCGTCGAACGCCGGCTTGACCTCCTCCGGCGGACGCGCGTCCTGCAGGTTGAGTTCGGTCACCACCAGGCCGGTGCGGTAGGCGTCCAGCGAGGCCTGCAGCTGCTCGGCGGCGCTCACCGACAGCGGGCCGCGGGCGCCGAGCACGGTGTCCAGGGTGGCGCGGCCGACCTGCTCGCGGACCACGCTCTGCGCCACCTGCTCCAGCACCCGGTCGGCGTCGCGCGAGCCGAACAGGTACAGGCGCGGGTCGCCGACCCGGTACTGCACGTTCATGGCCACGTTGACGATGTTCTCGTCGCGGGTCAGCACCGGCACGGTGTTGCTGAAGGTCTTGATCTGGGTCGCGTTGACCTTGACCACGCGCTCGATCGGCCACGGCCACTTGAGGTTCGGGCCGGGCTGCATGACCCGCGCGAACTGGCCGAAGCGCAGGACCACGCCGCGCTGCTGCTCGCCCACCAGCTGGAAGCTGGTCAGCACCACCAGCAGGGCCACGGCGAGCAGGATCCAGCGGCCGATGCCACCGCCGGCGCCTCCGAACAGGTCGCGCAGCCGGTCGAAGCCGCCACCCAGGCCGTTGCCGCCACCGGAGGGGCGGCGCGGGGGCCAGGGGTTGCGGCGGTTGTTGTCGGGGGAGTCCCCACCCTTGCCGGGTGTATTCCAGACCATGAACGCTCCGAGATGAGGGGCCCTGTGGCGGTGGGGGACCGCCAGGCAGGTCGCCGTCCGATTCTAGCAAGTCGCAGGCGGACGCCCGTCCGGACGGGCCGGGCGCCGCCGGGCGCTCAGCGCCCGTCCGTCTCCCATTCCTCGCGCGCCGGCTCCGGCAGCAGCGCGCGCAGCGGCGCGCCGTCGGCGCGCGCGGCCAGGCGCTCGGCCTCGCCGCGCGGCAGGTCCACCTGCAGCAGCCAGCCGTGCTCGTCGGCGTGCTCGCCGCGGACCGCGCCCAGCGCGTGCAGGTGCGAACGCAGGCGCCCGGCGGACGGCGGCAGGCGCAATTCGCCGGCGGCGCGCTGCAGGTCCAGGCGCCGGGCCAGGGCGTCCTGCAGCAGGTCCAGGCCCAGGCCGTCGCGCGCGGAGATCCACACCCGCTCGCGGTGCCCGGGTTCGTCGGCAGCGGAGGAGGCGTGGTCGTGGCGCGGCTGCGCGCCTTCGATCCGGTCGATCTTGTTGAACACCAGCAGCTGCGGCAGCTCGCCGGCGCCGACCTCGGCCAGGACCGCGTCGACCTGGGCGATGCGCTCCTCGCGGTGCGGGTCGGCGGCGTCGACCACGTGCAGCAGCAGGTCGGCCTCGCGTGCCTCCGACAGGGTCGAGCGGAACGCGGCCACCAGTTCGTGCGGCAGGTCGCGGACGAAGCCGACGGTGTCGGCCAGCACGACGCTGCCGCCGGGCAGGGAGATGCGGCGCACGGTCGGGTCCAGGGTCGCGAACAGCTGGTCGGCGGCGTAGGCGCCGGCGCCGGTCAGGGTGTTGAACAGGGTCGACTTGCCGGCGTTGGTGTAGCCGACCAGGGCCACCCGCGGCAGTTCGCTGCGCACGCGGGCGCGGCGCATTTGCGCGTGCTGCACCTCGACCTTGTCCAGCCGCTTCTGCAACTGCTCCAGGCGCTTCTGCAGCAGGCGGCGGTCGGTTTCCAGCTGGGTTTCGCCGGGGCCGCGCAGGCCGATCGAGCCGCCGCGCTGGCGCTCCAGGTGGGTCCAGCCGCGCACCAGGCGGGTGGCCATGTGCTTGAGCTGGGCCAGCTCGACCTGCAACTTGCCCTCGTGGCTGCGCGCGCGCTGGGCGAAGATGTCCAGGATCAGGCCGGTGCGGTCCACCACCCGGCGCTGCAGGGCGCGCTCGAGGTTGCGCTCCTGCACCGGGGTCAGCTGGTGGTTGACCAGGATCAGGTCGGCGCCGGTGGCCTCGGCCGCGGCCTTGACCTCCTCGAGCTTGCCGCTGCCGATCAGGGTCGCCGGGTTGGGCCGGTCGATGCGCGCGGTCAGCGTGGCCGCGATGCTCGCGCCGGCCGAGCGGGCGAGGTCGGCGAACTCCTCCAGCACGTCCTCGGGCGCCGCCCCGCCCGCGTGGGGCTGGATCAGCAGCGCGTGTTCACCCTTGCGGGATCGTTCGAACAATCAATGCTCCCGGGCGCTCATGCGCCCTCGTCGCCGTCCTCTCCACCCTCGGCCGGCTGCTGCACGTATCCGCCGCCGGGGCCAACCCGGACGTTGCGCGACGGAACCACGGTGGAAATGGCGTGCTTGTAGACCATCTGGCTCACGGTGCTGCGCAACAGCACCACGAACTGGTCGAAGGATTCGATCGTACCCTGCAGCTTGATCCCGTTGACCAGGTAGACCGAGACCGGAACGCGCTCGCGGCGCAAGGCGTTCAGGAACGGGTCCTGCAGTGACTGCCCCTTGGACATCTGGCTCCCCCTTATTCCTTTTTGTTGTTGTGGGTGGTGGTTCCGTGGACCTCCCCGGGTCCAGGGGGCATGTTACACAAGCGGGGTGCCGGCGTCCGGCCAGTCGCGGCCGGTGAACCGCGCCACCGTCGCGCGCAGGCGTGACGGGTCCTGGCGGGGGTCGAACCAGAGCGTGTCCAGCTCGCCGCGCAGCCAGGTCAGCTGGCGCTTGGCCAGCTGCCGGGTGGCGAAGATCGCGCGGTCGCGGAAGCCGGCGGCATCGCCCTGCCCGTCCAGGAATTCCCAGGCCTGGCGGTAGCCCACGGCGCGCAGCGCCGGCAGGTCCAGCGGCGCCGGGTGGTCGCGCAGCCGCGGCAGCGCGCGCAGGCGCCGCACCTCGTCGAGGAAGCCGGCGGCCAGCATCGCATCGAAGCGTGCGGCGATGCGCGCGTGCAGTTCGGCACGGCTGTCCGGGGCCAGCACCAGCTTCAGCACCTTCAACGGCAGCCGCGGCGGCGGCGGGTCGCGCTGCCAGGCGCTGATCGGCCGGCCGCTGACCCGGTACACCTCCAGCGCGCGCTGGATGCGCTGGGCGTCGCCGGGACGGATGCGCGCGCCGGCATGCGGGTCGACCGCGGCCAGTTCGGCATGCAGCGCCGGCCAGCCACGCGCCTCGGCCTCGGCCGCGATCGCGGCGCGCACCTGCGGGTCGGCCGGCGGCATCGCCGCCAGTCCGCGCAGCAGGGCCTGGAAGTACAGGCCGGTGCCGCCGGCCAGCACCGGCAGGCGCCCGCGCGCGGCGATGCCGAGCACCGCGGCGCGCGCGTCCTCGGCGAACTCGGCCGCCGAATACGGCTGCCACGGCTCGCGCACGTCGATCAGGTGG
>NZ_ALIP01000113.1:0-82859 GCF_000283075.1 Pseudoxanthomonas sp. GW2 | reverse complement strand
GTAGTGCACGCTGGCGTCCGCCTCCGGTTCCAGCGCGCCGGCATCGGTGCGCGGGCCGTCGATCCAGCGCACCCGGATCTCGCGCGCGGCGACCATGCCCGGGTAGCCGCCCTGGCGCGCGCCAATCAGCAGCTCGCCCTTCGCCTCGTCCCAGCGCAGCGGGATGCGCGCGAACTCGCCGCGCTCGTAACCGTAGTTGCGGCCGTCGTCCTCGTACAGCGAAAAGCTGCCGTCGGCACCGGTGTAGACCTCGATGGTCAGCGGGGCGTCGGGCTTCTCGTCCACGTATTGCTGGACCACGGTGCGCGGCACGATCGAGCCGGCGCGCACGAACAGCGGGCTGCGCTCCAGCGGCGCGGCGGCGGTCACCTGCTGCCCGCCGGCATGGCGCTGGCCGGTGTGGAAGTCGATCCAGCTGGTTCCCGCGGGCAGGTGGACCTGGCGCTCGCGCGCCTGGTAGCGGGTGATCGGCGCGACCAGGAAGGCCGGGCCGAACAGGTACTGGTCGGCGATGTCGCGCACCTCCGGGTCCTGCGGGAAATCCATGGCCAGCGCCCGGAGGATGGTGCCGTCGCGGTGCCAGGTATCGGCCGCCAGGGTGTAGATGTAGGGCAGCAGGGAGTAACGCAGCTTCAGGTAATGCACGAAGCTGTCGTAGTGCGGCGTGCCTTCCGGCGCGAGCTCCCAGATCTCGCGGTACGGGAACTGGCCGTGCAGGCGGAACACCGGCACGAAGGCGCCGAACTGGAACCAGCGCAGGTTCTGCTCGCGCCACTCGTCCAGGTGCGCCGGGTCCTTGCGCTCGTAGCGGCGCTGGGCGAGAACCCGCCGATGTCCATCGACACGTTGGGCGCGCCGGCCATGGATGCGTTGACCAGGCCGGAGATCTGTTCGCGCAGGTCGTCCCAGCGCGGGACGATGTCGCCGCTCCAGAAGGCGGCGGCGGCGCGCTGCTGCCCGGCGAAGAACGCGCGGGAGAGGATGAACACGCGCCTGTCGGGATCGACCTCGCGCGAACCGCGGTACACGCCCTCCGAGTGCGGCAGCGGATAGGCGTTGAAGTACTCGGTCGACGAGCCCAGGGCATTGGGCATGGTGCGCGCCTTGCGCTCGCCGACGTCGATGTTGCTGTGCAGGTCCGGCTCGGTGGCGTCCAGCCACCAGGCGTCGAAGCCCTTGCTGTTGAGCTTGGCATTGACCTGGCGCCAGAAGATGCCCTGCGCCTGCCTGGAGAAGGGGTCGTAGAACGAGTTGAGGTAGCCCTTGCCGATCCAGTCCAGTTCGCCGACCTCGACGTTGCGGCGGTACATGAAGCCGGCCGCGTCCAGCTCCTTGTAGTGCTCGGTGGTCGGGTAGAACTTCGGCCACACCGAGATCATGATCTGCGCGTGCTGGTCGTGGACGTGGCGGACCATGCCTTCCGGGTCGGGGAAGTTGGCCGGGTCGAAGTCGTGCGAACCCCAGGCGTCCTCCGGCCAGTACGACCAGTCGAGCACGATGGCGTCGATCGGCAGCCCGCGGCGGCGGTACTCGTCCAGCACGCCGGTCAGCTCGGCCTGGGTCTTGTAGCGCTCGCGGCTCTGCCAGAAGCCGTAGGCCCACTTCGGCAGGATCACCGCCTTGCCGGTCAGCCAGCGGTAGCCTGCGATCAGCTCGTCGGCGTTGCTGCCCGCGACCACGTAGTAGTCGATCATCTGCCCGGCCTCGGACCAGATCGACAGGTCGGAGGCCTCCCCGGCCGGCCGCGGGTCGCGGTGCAGCAGGGCGATGTAGGCCGGGTCGATGGTGTCCCACTCGACCCGCACCGGATAGCGGCGCCCCGGCTCCAGCTCCAGGGCGAACTCGTGGTGCCACGGGTTCCAGTTCTGGCGCCAGCGGTCGACCACCAGCTTGCCGTCCACGTACACCTTCACGTACTCGCTGTTGTACATGGAGAAGGTGTGGCGCCCACCGCTGGACGCCTCGATCGCGCCCTCCCAGGTCACCAGGGTGCGGCCGCCCTCGGCCTTGTTCTTCGCCTGCTCCGGGAACGCGGCCAGGTCCTTGATGTACTGGTAGTTGATCTCCGCCTCTCGGCGCTGCACCCGGACCTTGCCGTCGATCGAGTAGGTCGCGGTGAAGCCGCCCGGCCGGCCCTTGGCGTCGTACACCCGCAGCGACTCCTGCAGCGGGCGCAGGCCCTTCGGATCGCCGTAGCGGGTGATGGAGTTGTTGTCCCAGAGGATGCCGAGTTGCGGGTGGAGACCAGGTAAGGGATGGCCTTGTCGATGTTGTGCTGGAGCAGCTCGACGTCGCGGCCCTTGAGGTTCATCCAGCCCTGCTGGTGCAGGCCAGTGCCGTACAGCGCTTCGTCCTGCGGCGACTGGAAGCGCTGGCGCACGCTGTAGTAGTCGCGGCCGTCGAACGTGGCCGGCTGGAACTCGCGCGCGCCGGGGCGCTCGGCCAGCAGCGGCTTGCCGTTGGCATCGAAGAAGCTGACGCTGCCATCGCCCAGGGAAACCTCGGCGGCAATGCCGGACGCCTTGACCCGTACCCTGCCCTCTTCCTGCTCGACCTCGAACGCCGGCGGCGCCGAGGGCGCTTCGGCGCGCATCAGGCTGGGACTGCGCTGGAAATCGCCGTCCACGTCGGCGCTGACGCGCACGATGCGGTCGGACACCAGCTGCAGGCGCACGTCGGCGGCCTGCGTATCGGCCGGGCGCACGATCACGCCGTCAGCCTGGCGCTCCACGCTCTGCGCCAGCGCCTGCATCGGCACAAGCGCGGCCACCACGGACATGGCCAGCAGCGCACGCCGGGCATGCATGGACCTGTTGTTCTGCATCATCTTCGTTCCTCTCTCTTTGCGGCACCCGGGGACGGCGCCGGCATTGCATTGCACTCAGTAGGTCGCCAGCTTTACCCGCAGCAGCTGGGTGGCGTCGGAAAAATTGAGGCCGTAGTCGGTCTGGTCGCCGTTCCAGCGGCGGCGGAACTTCCACTGGCCATCGACGTAGGTGCCCTCGTCCACGTATTGGTAGATCTGGCGATCGGCCACTGCCGGGTCGGTCGCCACCAGGTTCACGCGCGCGTGGATGCCGGTGACCAGGAACTCGTCCGGCCCCAGCTGCACCACCAGCGCCGCGCCTACAGGCTCGGGATTGCCCGGTGGTTCGCCCTGGAACCAGAACTGCGGCACGCCGTAGGTGACCACCGCTTTCCAGCGCCCATCGATCTCCAGCGTCTGCACCGGTACGCCCGGCTGCTCGGCGGTTCCGTGCACCCGGCCGTCGAAGCTGGCCTGGGCGATCACGTCCGCGGCCGGGCCGACCAGCCGGTAGTTGAGCGCGAACGGCTCCAGCGCCTGCGCATCGACCACCTTGGCGCCCAGCGGGTAGTTGGAGTAGTGCGAGAAGTCGATGCCGAACGGCGACCAGCCGATGGCCTGGCGGCCCAGCGCGGCGAAGAAGTAGCGCGCGTACTCGGGGCGGTTGCCGGTCTCGGCCACGAACAGCGGGTTGTCCGGGCGCGCGTAGCGGTCCAGCACCGTGGTGTAGTGCAGGTACCCGGGCATGTAGATGTCCGGCGCCAGCAGGTCGATGTGCGGCGCGGCGGCCTTGTAAACGTCCAGCACGTTGTCGGTGGGGCCGCCGCTGGCGTACTGGCCCGGCTGGCCGGGGTTGAACGGCCCGCGCAGCGCGGCGTTGATGTACATCGGTAGCGGGTACTCGGCCTTGCCCGCCTCGGCCACCTGGTCGATGAAGCGGGCGATGTGCCAGGCGTGGAAGAACTCGTCGGCGTCGGCACCGAAGACCTCGCGCCAGGTGCCCGGCGGCCTGCCCAGCTTCTCCAGCAGCGCCTGCGGCACCGGGCCCTCGAACGCCTGCTGCGCCAGCGGCGAGAAGTCGCGCACGCCGCCGTAGGTGCCCGGCTCGTTCTGCGGCTGGACCATGATCACCGTGCGCTGCGGATCGTTGGCCTTCAGGTGGCGCATCAGCTGCACGAAGGCCTTGCGGTCGGCCTCCAGGGTTTCCCGGCCGTGCGGCGACAGCGAGTCGAGCGTGCGTCCGTCGGCGGTGACCACGCGCGGGAAACGCCCGTTGTCCAGCTTCACCCACGCCGGGGCGTAGTGCGGCGCGTTGTTCTTCCAGGTGGCGAACCACAGCAGGACCAGGCGCACGTCGTGTTCGCGCGCCTGCGCCAGCAGGGTGTCGACCCAGGAGAAGTCGAAGCGCCCCTCCTCCGGCTCGACCTGCTCCCAGGCCACCGGCACCATCACCGTGTTCGGCTTCACCAGTTCGATCGCAGGCCACACGTCCTCCAGCGCCTGTGGCCAGTTGCTGGAGTTGTTCACCTGCGCGCCGAGGACCAGGAACGGCTTGCCGTCCACCAGCAGGGCGTGGCGGCCGTCGCGGGTCACGATCCGCGGGATCGGCGCTTCGGCGGCCTGTCCGCGCGCGGCCGGCCGCTCGCCGTCGGCGCCCGCACCGTCCGCGGCATCCCCTGCCCCACGGTTGCCACAGGCGGCCAGCAGCATGGCCAGCGCCACGCCCAGCAGCGGCAGCACCAGGCCAGCCGCGCGGGCGCGCACCGGGTCCCGCCTGTCCGGTCCGCGGCGCCGCATCGTCCTCACCACTCCGCGGTACGGAACGGCGAAGCCGGCAGGCCGTCGCGACCGACCAGGCTGGCCTCCTGCGGATCGTCGCTCCAGCCGTAGCGCGCGCTCACCGGGCGGGACACCGCGCTGGCGCGGAGCACCACGGTATCGCCCTCGATCCGCGCCTGCGCCGGATGGAAGCGGCCGTCGGCGCCGGCCAGTTCGAATCCCCCTAGCGCGCCGCCGCGCGCGGCCAGGGCGCCGTCGGCATGGTCGAAATGCAGCACCAGCTCGCGCCCGCGCACCTCGGCGCTGCGGTACACCGGCCCGGTCCAGGCGATGTCCCGGTCGCCGTACACCTTGTGCAGGGCGATCCGTGCCAGGCGCTGGCCGACGGTGCGCTTGTCGCGCGGGTGGATGTCGTGGGTGTCGCCGACATCGGTGATCACCGCCTGCCCGGTGGCCGGCAGCGCCAGGGTCGCCGACTGCGATTCGCGCAGCGTGGCCCAGGGGCTTTCAAGCACCCGCCCCCGCGCGTCGAGCCGGTCGCCGCCGGAGTGGAACGGCGCCAGCTGCGCCCACAGGAACGGCAGCTGCGGCGTGCGGAAGCCTCCGCGCCAGCCCTCGATCAGGCCGCGGAACTGGTCGCGGTAGCGGTAGGCACCCTCCGGGCTGGCATTGGTCTCGCCCTGGTACCAGATCACCCCGGCCAGCGCGTAGGGCTGCAGCGGATGCAGCATGGCGTTGTACAGCACGGTATCGACCTGGTTCTTGTCGTCGAGCATCGACACGCTCACCTGCGCGGTGCGGAACAGCCACGGCCCGCCCAGCGCGCGCGGCACGCCACCCTGCGGCTGCACGAAGATCTCCGCCGGCGCACCCATGATGCCGCCGCCACCACCGTCGTCCTGCACCCGCACCGCCAGCGTGTTGCGGCCGGCACGCAGCACTCCCGCCGGGACCTGGTAGACACGCGGCTTGTTGTAGGCATTGGCCGTGCTGCCGACCAGGTGGCCGTTGACCCAGGTGGTGTCGGTGTCGTCGATCTGGCCCACGCCCAGGACGATGCCGGCGGCCGCCTCGGCCTCGCTGAGCTCGAACGTGGTGCGGTACCAGGCCACGCCGTTCATGCCGTCGTAGCCCTGCGTTTCCCACGCCGCAGGCACCTGGATGGGCTGCCAGTCGCGGGTGTCGAGCGCGTCGGCGGCGAAGGCCTCCGAAGCCGGGTCGACCGGCTCCCACGCGGCCACGCGCTGGCGCACCGCTTCTTCCGCACGGGCCTCGGCGGCGCGGCGTTCGCGCAGCTTCGCTTCCAGCCCGGCGGTATCCAGGCCCAGCATGCCGGCGCTCATCCAGGCCTCGATCGAACTGCCACCCCAGGTACTGTCGATGATGCCGACCGGCACCTGCAGGGTGCGGCGCAGTTCGCGGGCAAAGGCATAGCCGACCGCGGAGAACGCGCCCACCGTCTCCGGAGCGGCCGCCTGCCACTGCCCGCCCTCCAGCTGGCCACGCGGCGTTTCCGCCCAGGACCGCGGCACCTTGAAGTGGCGCAGCTGCGGATCGCCGGCGCCGGCGATGTCTTCCCCGCCATGCAGGGCCTGCGCCACCGGCCACTCCATGTTCGACTGCCCCGAGGCCAGCCACACCTCGCCCAGCAGCACGTCGGCGATCCTGCGGCGCTCGCCACAGGCCTCGACCGCCAGCACGTACGGGCCGCCGGCGGCATGCGCCGGCAGGGTCGCCTCCCAGCGCCCGTCGGCGCCGGCGGTGGCACTGGCGCGCTGGCCATCAAGCTCGACCCGCACCTCGCAGCCCGGGCGCGCCTGGCCCCAGACCGGCAGCGGGCGGTCGCGCTGCAGCACCACGCCGTCGGAGAAGACCAGGGGCAGTTCCAGGGCGCCGCCCTGCGCCGCGAACGCGGCCGGCGACAGGGCGATCCAGGCCAGGATGGCAGGCACGATCCGTGGTGTCATTGCTGCAGTTTCTCCGTCAGTTCGCCTCGCGCCTGCCGCTCGCCCGGCAGGCGCAGCCATGGGTTCGCGCTCCGCCGCAAGGCGGGCGCACGTGGTCCCGGGCGGGTCGCAGGTCCGCTCCCCGCCGGGTCCTCGTGGGCCGAACGATACCGTTCCTTCCCCTCACCCGCGCCTCTTTGCCGCCAGGATCATGTGCTGCACTGCGCAAGATCCACGCCGCGCGACGTGGCCCGGTGCAGGCACGGGCACGACGCGGGCATCAGAAGTTGACCCGCAGGGTGGCCGCGTAGCGGCGGTCGTTGACGTACCAGGACGTCACCCGGTCCCCGGCGCCGTTCTGTTTCATGATGGTCCGCTGCTCGGCGTTGTTGAGGTTGTTCATCTCCAGGCCCAGCTGCACGTGGTCGTTGATGCGGTAGAAGACCGAGCCGTCGAGCTGGCCGAAGTCGTCGCTGAAAACCGGCAGCTTCCACGGGATGCCGCCGTCCTCGCCGTTGTAGCCGTTGGGCCCGATCGACAGCAGGTACTCGCTGCGCCAGTTGTAGGCGAAGCGCACCTGCCACGGGCCGCGCTCGTAGAACACGGCGACGTTGTAGGAGTTCTTCGACAGGCCGTCGGCCGGCAGGTCGGCGAAGCCGGTGCCATCGGTATCCACCGGCTGGGTATCCGAATCCACCGGCACCTTCGTCGAGCTCTTGATGTACGTGTAGTTGGCGGACATGCCCAGGCCACCGAGCGGACCGGGCAGGAAGTCGAAGAACTGGTTCCAGCCCAGTTCGGCGCCCTGGATGCGTGCGGTGCCCACGTTGACCGGACGGGTGACCAGGTACTCGTACTGGTTGCCGTCGCGCCCGGGATAGGACTCCAGCCGGGTCTGGCGCCGGAAGTAGTCCTTGACGTCCTTGTGGAACAGGTTGATCCAGGCCATGCCGCCGCGGTCCGGATCGAAGTACCACTCGGCCGACAGGTCGAACTGGTTGGCCCGCATCGGGTCCAGGTACGGGTTGTCGTAGGAACTGCCGGACAGCTCGAGGTCGCCGATCGGCAGGGTGCCCTGCTCCGGCTCGGTCACGCCATCGCGGGTGCCCACGGTCAGCACCTGGTAGGCCTGCATGTCGCCGAAGTCCGGGCGGGCGATCGCCCTGGACGCGGCGAAGCGCAAGATCAGGTTGTCCACCGGCTCCCAGCGCAGGTTGAGGCTCGGCAGCACGTCGGTATAGGCGTTGCGCGCGGCGATCGGCTCGACCTCGCCCGCGCCCAGGTACGGCGCGTACGGCACGTCCGGGTACACCAGGAAGCCGTCGGCGGTGTTCTCGGTGCGCACCACGCGCACGCCGACGTTGCCGTCCAGCAGCGCGCCGTCCAGGCCGAACTCCAGCATGAAATACGCCGCGTAGGTGTCTTCCCGCTGGCGGTTGGTGTACTCGCCGCCGGCCTCGCGCTCCTCGAAGCCGCCGTAGCAGCAGCTGTAGTACGGGGTCGCCGCGTCGTGGATGTCCTTGTAGCTCGCCGGGTAGCCCAGGGCCGTGCCCAGCACCGGGGCATGGAATGCACCCGGGGTATTGGCGCCGCCGCGGTAGAAGTTCCGGAAGGTGTTGAGGTTGACCAGGCTGGAATTGATCTTGTCGTTGAGGTCCAGGCCCGGCATCTGGTCGGACGGCAGCGCCCACCAGCTCATCCAGGTCTGGAACACCGGCTGCCAGTTGTAGCCGGTGTCGATGTTGGTGGCCTTGCGCTGGGTGGTGCGCACGCCGGTGCGGAAGCCCTTGAGGAAGCCCGCGCCGGCGAAGGCGTGGTCGAGGTCGGCGCGCCACGCCACCTCCTCGGCCACGTTGTCCACCAGGTCCTCCATGGTGAAGCCCCAGTAGTAGTTGGCCGGGTCCGTGGTGAACCCGGCATCGATGCCGATCCGGGGCACGCCGCCGAGGCCGACGTCGATCCAGGGAACGTTAACTCCCAGGGCCACGGTGGAATCCAGGGCGCGCGTATCGGCCTTGATGTACTGCAAGTCGGTGGCGAACCGGGTGCGGTCGCTGAGCTGCCAGTCCAGCCCCAGCGACAGGTCGGTGGTCCTGGACTTGCGGTGCGAGGCGCGGATGTCGGTGCCCATCGGCACGCCGCCGGCCTGGGTCAGGCGGCCGGAGCGGAAGACGTTGCCGTCCAGGGCGTACGGCTGGCTGGCATCGAGCACGACCTGCAGCGGATCGTTGGAAACGAAGATCGCGTCCTCGTACCAGAGCTCGTCGTACTTGCTCTGGAACGCGGTGCCGGTGACCTCGATGCCGGCGTCCGGGCGCCATTGCAGGGCCACGTAGGCGCCGTCGCGCTGGCGTTCGTAATCCAGGGTGCGCCAGTCCGCCCCGCGCGGCAGCCACAGCAGCTCGTTGCCGCCGTCGCCGTCCAGGTCGGTGTTGGCATTGGCGAAGAACGGGCGCACGAACAGGCCGTCGGTGCGGGTCGCCAGCTCCGAGCGCGCCACGTCCACCAGCAGGCCGAACTCGCCGGCCGAGGTCTGCCAGCGGTTGCTGTACAGCAACGAGCCGGACGGTTTGTATTCCTCGACGAAGTCGCCGTAGTTCACGCTCAGCGACGCGCTGACCTTGCGGCCGTCCTGGTCGAACGGCAGGCGGGTGCGCAGGTCGACCGTGCCTCCCAGGCCGCCCTCGATCATCGCCGCGGTCTGGTTCTTGTACACGTCCACCCCGCCCATCAGCTCGGAGGGCACGTCCTGGAAGCTGAGGTTGCGCCCGCCGGAGGCGGAGAAGCTGTCGCGGCCGTTGAGCTCCGAGCGCACCTGGGTCAGGCCGCGCACCGCCACCCCGCCGCCCTCGGCGGAGAAATGCTCCGGGTCGCCCACCGAGAGGAAGTGGTCGATGGTCACGCCGGGGATGCGCGACAGGGTCTCGGTGACGCTGCGGTCCGGCAACGCGCCGATGTCCAGCGCGGTGACCGAATCGACGAAGGTGTCGGCGTCGCGCTTGATGTCCTGGGCCCGGTAGACCGAGCCGCGTATGCCGGTGACCCGGACCGCGTCCAGTTCCACCGCCTCCCCCCCCGCCTGCTGCGCGGACACGGGGCCGGACAGCGACAGTGCCACGCCAAGGGCCAGCAGGCTGCGGGCGGACGCGGCGCGGGCGGGCGACCGCGACCGCCGGTTGCGCGAAGAATGCTTGGACATTGCGTTCCCTCCCAGGACACGTGTGGTCAAGCATGGACGGTGACGCCGTCCGTTCGGGTTGTCTGCGCAAGGCCGGCGTGGGGATATCGGCCTGCGGGTCCGGGAGCTGCGTGCGCGTCGGGGACCCGCGTCGCCCGAGCATAGGTTCGGGCAGGCATGCCCCACCAATGAAATTATCCCCGTGCAGGTATTCCCCGCCGGAATGGACAAGAAAAAGGCCCGCGGGTTTCCCCGCGGGCCTTGGGCTGGCTGCTTCCGCCGCGTGCGCGGCGGTCGCTCCGGTTACCAGCTGGCGCGCAGCACCAGCGAGTAGCGGCGGTCGTTCTCGAACCAGGCGCGGTTGTACAGCGTCTCGTCGATGAAGCCGTCACGACGGTAGCCACGCGGCCCCATCAGCAGCTTGGTGGTGCTGTTGGTGAGGTTGTTGGCCTGCAGGCCCAGCTGGATGTTCGAGTTCAGGTTGAAGAAGATCGAACCGTCCAGCTGGCCGTAGTCGTCGTTCCACACCGGCTGGCGCATCGCCGGCATCACGTCGCTGGAGGTCAGCAGGTAACGCGAACGCCAGTTGTACGCCAGGCGCATCGAGATCGGGCCACGCTCGAAGATGCCCATCACGTTGTAGCTGCGGCGCGACAGGCCTTCCAGCGGCAGGTCCACCGGGACCTCGGTCGGCGCGTTGCCGTCGGGGATGCCGACGTCGACGTTGGTGCCGCCCTTGCTGTCCACGAAGGTGTAGTTGGCCTGGATGCCGAAGCCCGGCAGGAAGTCGAAGAACTGCGAGTAGCCGACTTCGAAGCCGCGGATCTTGCCCTCGTCGAGGTTGCGGGTACGGGTCATCACGTACTCGCGCCCGTCGATGATCTCGGTGCTGATGCCGGAGGCGAAGTAGTCCTTCACGTCCTTGGTGAACAGCGTGATGTACGCGCTGTTGGCCGGACCGAAGTACCACTCCAGCGCCGTGTCGAACTGGTTGGCGCGCATCGGCTTCAGCTCGGGGTTGCCGCCGCTGCCGAAGTAGCTCAGGTCGTCGAAGCTGCACAGGTCGGCTTCGTCGCGCAGGCCGTCGCGCATGGCGTTGGCGCAGCCGGCGGCGCTGGCGCCCAGCGTGATCCAGTTCTGCATCAGGCGGAACTCGGGACGGGCGATGGCCTTGGACGCGGCGAAGCGCCACTGCAGGCCATGGTCGAAGCGCACGCGCACGTTCAGGCTCGGCAGCACGTCGGTGTACGAGGTGCTGTTCTCGCTCTCGAACGGCTGGCCGTAGAACGCCTCGCGCACGGCCGGGTCGACCTGTTCGAGGTAGCCGGTGGTCATGTCCGGCATCAGGCCGCCGCCCTTGCTCGTCACGCTGGTCTTGACCACGCGCACGCCCAGGTTGCCGTCCACCGGCACGCCGAAGCGGTCGTAGTTCTCGAAGTACAGCGCGCCGTACGCCGCCTGGGTGCGCTCATGCTGCTCGTTGATCGCCGACGGCGAGTAGGCGATCGGACGCCACTGCGCGCCCGGGATGGCGCCCAGCGTGTCGCGGACCTTGGCGATGTTGACGAAGTCGTCCCCGGCCGTCCAGAACTGGGTCGGCAGGTTGACCTTGCCGCCGAAGAAGTCCTTCAGGGTATACAGCTGCGAGTTGCCACTGTAGTACTGGTCCAGCCACGCCACCGGCGGGCGGCTCGGATCGGGGTTGCCCTCGATCTTGTTCCAGTCGTCGCTGATGACGCCCCAGTTCCAGGTGGTGGAGAAGCTGCTGTAGTCGCGGTCGGCCACGCGCACGCCGAAGCGGGCCATGCGCCACCAGTCGCTGTCGAAGCTGTACTCGAAGTCCAGGCGGCCGGCGCGCTCGCGACCCTCGTTGTCGGCCAGGTGGTCCATGGCCGAGCGCCAGAAGTAGTTCTCCTGCTGCAGCGCGAAGTTCGGGTCGTCCAGGGTGACCGACGGGTACTTGCCGGTCAGGTCCAGGGTGATGCCCTCCAGCAGGCTGGAGGTATGGACCGCGAAGTCGACGTTGTCGCTCTCGGCCTTCACGTACTGGAAGTCGGCGCGCATGACCAGCTTGTCGGTCATGTAGTGGCGCAGGCTGGTCGACCAGTCGGTGGTCTGCGAGGACTGCACGTTGTAGCGGTTGCCGGCCACGAACTGGATGCCCGGGCCCTTGTACATCGACGGGGTCTCGTCGTCCGGCGTGCCGCGCCAGCCACCGAGGCGGATCGCGCCCTTGAGGAAGCGGCCGTTGGCGTCGTACAGGAAGCGGGTGCCCGGCATCGGGATCAGGCGGTTGGTGCGGTCGGCCAGGCCGTCGCCACCGTCGTAGGCGTTGCCGTAGTGGTTCGGGTCGCCGGTCCAGTTGGAGGTGTCGTTGGCCTCGCCGGCGCCGGCGTACTCCATGTAGTGCTCGCGCCAGGCCATGTCGTACTTGGACGTGATGACCTGGGTGGTGATCTCGGTGTCGTCGCTGGGACGCCACTGGAACACGAGCGCGCCGCCCTGGCGCTTGCGGTCGAAGTCGGTGCGGCGCCAGTTCACGCCGCCCGGCACGAACACGTGGTCGCGGTCGGTGCCTTCCAGCAGCAGGTCGCGCTGGCTGTCGGACGGCACCCAGGTCTCCTGCTCCCAGTCGTACACCCAGCCCTCGCCGTTCGGCAGGCCTTCCGGCTGCTCGGCCGGGGTGCGGCCGCGGCGGGAATACGGCTGGATCTGGATGCCGTCGGACTGGGTGGCCAGCTCGGAGTACGAGAGGTTGGCCAGGAAGCCCACCTCGCCGATGCCGGTCTGCCAGCGGTCGGAGAACAGGAACGAGGCCGACGGACGCGCGTCCTTGGCCTTGTCGCCGTAGTTGTAGTCCACGCTGCCGGCGATCTTGCGGCCCGGCTCGTCGAACGGCTTGCGGGTGCGCAGGTTGACCGTGCCGCCCAGCCCGCCCTCGATGATCTCGGCCGAGGGGTTCTTGTAGACGTCGACGCCGGCCATCAGCTCCGCCGGGATCTCCTCGAAGCTCAGGCCGCGGCCACCGTTGGCGCTGAACACGTCGCGGCCGTTGAGCTCGCCGCGGACGAAGGTCAGGCCGCGGATCATCACGCCGCTGCCCTCGGCCGAGAAGTGGTCGGTATCGTCACGCGCCGCGAAGCCGGTGACGGTGACGCCGGAGACGCGCTTCAGGGTCTCGGTCACGCTGCGGTCCGGCAGGGCGCCGATGTCCTGCGCAGTGACCGAGTCGATGATCTGCTCGGCGTCCTGCTTCAGGTCCTGCGCCCGCATCAGGCTGCCGCGCAGGCCGGTGACCTGCACCGTCTCCAGCTCGACCGCCGGATCGGAGCCCGCGTTGGCGTTGCTGTCCTGCGCGTTGGCGCCGGCGCCCGCCAGGACGATGGCCACGCCCAGGGCCAGGGCGCAGGGCTGCGGATACAGGCGCGACTTGGCGCCGCGGCCCGCAGCACGGTTCATGTGGTTCGACATCCAGTTCCCCTCCCAGAGAGTAAGGATTTCTTTCGGTTTTCAGGGACTTGCAAGAACGTCCCCCGCGGTCCGGCGGGAGTACGTGAAGCCGACGTTAACGGTACCACGTGACGCCGGTCAAGCATCGTATGGAACGCCGTTGCAGTTGTGACTTCAGGCTCCCCTTGAGGGCAATCCAAGCCTGTTGCGGGCCCCGGGGTAGACCGCGGCCGCCGCCGTGCGCAGGGCCTCGAGCACGCGTTGCGCGGCCGGCGACAGCAGGTGGCCGCGGCGGCGGATGATCCCGAACGACTCCATCCCCACCCCCAGGTCCAGCGGCAGCACCGCCAGCTGGCGCGCGGTCAGGTACGGGGCCACCGCCTCCACCGGCAGGGCGGTGAGCAGGTCGCTGGCCCTCAGCAGGTTCACCGTCACCGGCAGGGACGAGGTCTCCACCACGTTGCCCGGGGTCGCCAGGCCGTGCTCCAGGAACATGGTCTCCAGCCGCGTGCGCAGCACCGAGTCCGGCGGCGGCAGGATCCAGCCATAGGGCGCAAGGTCCGCATGCGTGAGCCGGGTGCGCCCCGCCAGCGGATGCTCGGCCCGCACGATCACCGAATGCGGCTCGTCGGCCAACGGTTCGAATTCCAGGTCGGCGCCCCCGGCCGGCTCCATGATCCGCCCGACCACCAGGTCCAGCTGGCCGTCCAGCAGCCGCGCCAGCAGCGGCCGGCTGTAGTCCATCTCGATCCGCACCAGGATGTCCGGGTGCTCGCGCTTGATCGCGGCCACCGCCGCCGGCACCAGGTTGGTCCCGGGGTTGACCACGGTGCCGATCGAAGCGCTGCCCATGCGTCCGTCGCGCAGCGCGGCAATCTCCTCCTGGGCGCGGCCGATCTCCAGCAACGCGCTGCGCGCGCGCCGGATCAGCACCTGGCCATACCAGGTCGGCTGCACGCCGCGGGCGTGGCGCTCGAACAGCGGCACGCCCAGCAGGCCCTCGATCTCGGCCAGCAGCTTGGACGCGGCAGGCTGGGTCATGCGTGCCGCCTCCGCCGCGCGCAGCACCGACCCCTGCTCCTCCAGGGGCAGCAGCAACATCAGGTGGCGGGTCTTCAACCGGGCGGGATTGGCCCAATGCGAGGCCGAGGGCGTGCGGTTCATTGGACGATCCTATATGTCCCGGGAATAGTTCGGATCGGAAATTTCATTTCCAAACATATCCCAGAAAAGCGAGCCTTACGCATGCGGCGCGCATGTTCCGGCCCCTCCCCCGCAATGCGCCGCCGCCCAATGGAGGACACTTTGCACCCCATAGCGCCGGCGCAGGCGATCGTGCGTAGGATCGCGCCACGCCACCGCGGAGCCTGCCCATGACCCCTGCCCCATCGCCGTTCCGGCTGCCGCTGGTGGCCATCCTCCGCGGGCTTCCCCCGGGGCAGGCGCCCGCCCACTTCGCGGCGCTGCTGGAAGAGGGCTACGACGCGATCGAAGTACCGCTCAATTCCCCGGACTGGGCCACCAGCATCGGCGAAGCCGTGCGCGCGCACGGCAAGCGCGCCTGGATCGGCGGCGGCACCGTGCTGCGCCGGCAGGAAGTGGACATCCTGCACGGGCTGGGCGCGCGCTTCATCGTCACCCCCAACACCAACCCCGACCTTATCCGCCACGCCGCCGCGGGCGGGCTGCAGGTGCTGGCGGGCTTCGCCACCGCCAGCGAGGCGTTCGCCGCGCTGGAGGCCGGCGCCAGCATGCTCAAGCTGTTCCCGGCCGCGACCTACGGGCCCGGCCACCTGCGCGCGCTGCGCGCGGTGTTGCCGGCCGGGGTGCCGCTGTTCGCGGTCGGCGGCATCACCCCCGATTCCCTGCCCGCCTGGCTGGCTGCCGGATGCACCGGCGCCGGCATCGGCGGCGAGCTCTACCGCCCCGGCCAGGCGCCGGAAGCCACGCGCCGCAACGCCCGTGCCTTCCGCCAGGCCTACATGGACCACGCCGCATGAAGATCACCCGCCTGACCACCTACCACGCCGCGCCGCGCTGGCTGTTCCTGAAGGTCGAGACCGACGCGGGCATCACCGGCTGGGGCGAACCCGTGGTCGAGGGCCGCGCGCGCACCGTCGAGGCGGCGGTGCACGAGCTGGGCGAATACGTGGTCGGCAAGGACCCCTCGCGCATCAACGACCTGTGGCAGACGCTCTACCGCGGTGGCTTCTACCGCGGCGGCCCGGTGCTGATGAGCGCCATCGCCGGCATCGACCAGGCGCTGTGGGACATCAAGGGCAAGGCTCTGGGCGTGCCGGTGTACCAGCTGCTCGGCGGGCTGGTGCGCGAGCGCATGAAGACCTACCGCTGGGTCGGCGGCGACCGCCCCGCCGACCTGGTCGAGCAGATCCGCGGCTACCGCGGGCTGGGCTTCGACACCTTCAAGTTCAATGGCACCGAGGAGATGAAGCTGCTCGACAGCCCGCGCGCGGTGGACCAGGCCGTCGCCAGGGTCGCCGCGGTGCGCGAGGCCTTCGGCGACAGCGTGGATTTCGGCGTGGATTTCCACGGCCGGGTCGGCGCGCCGATGGCCAAGGCCCTGCTGCGCGAGCTGGAGCCGTTCCGGCCGCTGTTCGTCGAGGAACCGGTGCTGCCGGAGCAGGCCGAGTACTACCCGCGCCTGGCCGCGTCGACCCCGATCCCGCTGGCGGCCGGCGAGCGCATGTATTCGCGCTTCGAGTTCAAGCGCGTGCTGGAAACAGGTGGGCTGGCGATCCTGCAGCCGGACCTGTCGCACGCCGGCGGCATCACCGAGTGCCTGAAGATCGCCGCCATGGCCGAGGCCTACGACGTCGCCCTGGCACCGCATTGCCCGCTCGGTCCGGTGGCGTTGGCGGCCTGCCTGCAGCTGGACTTCGTCGCCCACAACGCGGTGCTGCAGGAGCAGAGCATCGGCATCCACTACAACCAGGGCGCCGACCTGCTCGACTACGTGCTCAACAAGGACGATTTCCGCTGCGACAATGGCCACATCCGCGCGCTGCCCGGACCGGGCCTGGGCGTCGAGGTCGACGAGGAACGGCTGCGCCCCGCGCACGCCAACCCGCCGGACTGGCGCAACCCGGTATGGCGGCACGCCGATTCCAGCATTGCCGAATGGTAGGGAGCCCATGGAACAGAGCCCTCGGCTGGTCGTCGATTCGAAGTGTTCGCATGGCGAAGGCGTGCTCTGGTGCGCCCAGCGCCAGGCCGTGCTGTGGGTCGACATCCATGGCCGGCGCCTGTGGCTGCACCGTCCCGGCGACGGGCTGACCCGCCACTGGGACCTGCCCGACCGCCCCGGCTGCATCGGCCTGGGCCAGGGCAACTCCGTGCTGCTGGTGCTGGCCAGCGCGCTGTACCGCGCTGAAGTGGACGCCGACGCCCCCGGGCCGCTGCAGCTGCGGCACCTGACCGACATCGAGCCGGCCCTGCCCGGCCACCGCAGCAACGACGGCCGCGCCGACCGCCACGGCAACTTCGTGTTCGGCACGATGAACGAGAACCCTGGGCACGCGCCCACCGGCGCCATGTACCAGTACTCGGCGGCCCACGGCCTGCGCCGGTTGCCGCTGGGCGGCATCGGCATCCCCAACTCGATCTGCTTCGCGCACGACGGCCGCACCCTGTACTGGTGCGATACGCAGGCCGGCAGCATCCTCCAGGCCGGGTACGACCCCGACACCGCGCAGGTGGGCGCGCCCTCGCCGGTGGTTGCCGCCGGCGCCGCCGCCGGCTCGCCGGACGGCTCCTGCATCGACGCCGAGGGCCGGATCTGGAACGCGCGCTGGGGCGGCGCCCGCGTGGTCCGCTTCGCCCCCGGCGGCGGGATCGAACGCCAGATCCGGCTGCCGGTGCCGCAGCCCTCGTGCTGCGCGTTTGGCGGCCCCGGGCTGGACACGCTGTACGTGATTACCTCGCCCGAGGGCCTGGACCCCGCCGCGCTGGCGCAGGCGCCCGGCTCCGGCGGCCTGTACGCCCTGGAGCTCGGCCGCCCGCTCGGCCTGCCGGAAAGCCGGGTGGAGCTGCCTGCTTGATTGCGGTCGACTGGGGCGGGAGCAACCTGCGCGCGTATCGCCTCGACGACCATGGCCGGGTGCTGGGGCAGCGCCGCGGCGAGGTCGGCGCGCTGGCCTGCGACGGCCAGCACGCGCAGACCCTGGCCGGCGTGATCGGCGACTGGGACGATCCGCTGGTCCTGCTGTGCGGCATGGTCGGCGCGCGCGGCGGCTGGATCGAGGTGCCCTACGTGCCCTGCCCCGCCGGCATCGCGACCCTGGCCGCGGGCATGGTCGAGCTGGGCACTCACGCCGGCGACGCCTTGCGCGGCCGCCGGCTGTGGTGCGTGCCAGGCATGGCCGACCATCGCGGCGCCGCCGCCGACGTGATGCGCGGCGAGGAAACCCAGGTCGCCGGCCTGCTCGCGCAGCTGGGGCCCGGCCGCCACGACGTCTGCCTGCCCGGCACCCACAGCAAGTGGGTGCGGGTCGAGGACGGCGCCATCACCGGCATTTCCACCGCGCTGACCGGCGAGCTTTACGGCCTGCTGCGCCGGCACAGCATCCTCGCGCGCAGCATGCCGGCGACCGAACCGCCGCTGGACCCGGCCGCGTTCGACGCCGGCCTGGCCGCGGCGCGCGCCGGCGGCGGCCTGCTGCACGACCTGTTCGGCGTGCGCACCGCGGCCCTGTTCGCGCGCTTCGAGGCCGAGGCCCTGCCCTCTTACCTCTCCGGGCTACTGGTCGGCCACGAACTGCAGCCGGCCCTGGCCGGCGCCGCGGACGGCCCGGTGCACCTGGTCGGCAGCGATGCGCTGCTGGAACGCTACGCCCGCGCCCTGTCCGCGCACGGCCGCACCGTGCAGCGCCACCGCGAGGACCTGGCCGCGCTGGGCCTTTACCGCCTGGCCCGCGCGCGCTTCGGCTGAGCCCCGGCGCGACGCGCCCACCCCCGCTGGATTAGAATGGCGCGTTTCCTGAAGCTTCCATTGGTCCACCCATGCCTTTCGTCGTCACCGAGAACTGCATCAAGTGCAAGTACACCGACTGCGTGGAGGTGTGCCCGGTGGACTGTTTCCACGAAGGCCCGAACTTCCTGGTGATCGACCCGGACGAGTGCATCGACTGCACCCTGTGCGAGCCGGAATGCCCCGCCAACGCGATCTTCCCCGAGGATGACGTGCCGGCCGGCCAGGAAGGCTTCGTCGCGCTCAATGCCGAACTGTCCAAGGCCTGGCCGGTGATCACCGTGCGCAAGGAACCGCTGCCGGATGCCGCCGAGTGGGACGGCAAGCCGGACAAGCTCAAGCTGCTGGAGCGCTGAGGCGCTTGCCGGCCGCGCCGGCGGCGCGGCCCACGACATCGCGATGCCGCCGGCCATGCACCACGCCGGCCGCCAGGGCTTCCTGCAGGAAGAAACGTCCGCCCCCCGTGCAGAGGGCGGCATCCGCGCCGGAAACGCCATGCGCCCGCTTTGCCGGCGCACGCCCTGGCGTCGCCGCGACGCAGGCCCGGGGGCCAGAGGCTTCCCGCGCGGCGCGGAAACGCCGTGGCCCGCGCCGCGACCGGCGCGGGCCACGTGATACGGCAATCAGCGGGCCAGCGTGGCCTGCAGCGAGGCGATCACCTGGACCGCCGCCGGGCTGGTGGCGGCCACGCCGCGCGGATCGACCGCCGACACGTACGCGCCGCCGCGTACCGCGGCCACGCGCACCAGGAAGCTCTCGCCCTGGTAGCTGACGTCGTAGCTGCCCAGCAGCTGGGCGCGGTTGCTGATGCTCAAGCCCTCGATCGCCTCCAGGGCAGCACCGACGCGTTCGAACACCTGGTCGCGCTGGCCGCCGGCGACGGTGAAGCCGCTCTGCGAATCGGCCGGCGCGGCCGGCAGCTGCGCCGGGCTGCCGCCCGGCGACGGCACCGCCATGGCGCCGGAGGTATCCGGCAGGTCCAGGTCCGGCGGCACTTCCAGCGGGCGCTGCTCGGCGTTGAGCGCGTAGTCGCCGCGCGGCCCCTTGCGGAAGACCTTGCAGCCGCCCAGCGAGGCAACCACGGTGACGCCCAGCAGCAGAGCCGCGGAAATGCGCACGAAACGTGAGGAACGGGACATCGGCAATGCTCTCCGGATGGGTCTTGGTCAGGCCGCCAGCGTAGTGCAGCGGCAGTGTGCTTCGAGTTCGGCGGCCAGTGCGGCCATGCGCGCGGCCTCGTCGTGGTGCCGTTCAGACAGCGGCAGCAGCGGCAGGCGCAGGCCCTGCCCGTAGCCGGCGGCGCGCAGCAGGGCCTTGACCGGGATCGGGTTGGGCTCGATCCCGCAGAAGGCATGCAGCGGCGCCAGCCGCGCATCCCAGTCGGCGGCCGCGCCAGGGTCGCCGGCCCGGGCCAGGTCGCACAGGCGACGGTAGGCGGCCGGGGCAATGTTGGAACCGACCGAGACCAGGCCATGCGCGCCGGACAGCATGGCCCGCGCGGCGCTGCCGTCGTCGCCGCTGAGCACGGTGAAGTGCGCGCCGGACAGCGCGACCAGGGCCTGGATGCGGGCCGGATCGGCCACCGCTTCCTTGATCGCCACGATGTTCTCGTGCCCGGCCAGTTCGGCCACCGTTTCCGCCAGCAGGTCGCAGGCAGTGCGCGAGGGCACGTTGTACAGGACCAGCGGCAGCCCGCCCTGCCCGGCCACCGCACGGTAATGCGCGAGCAGCCCGGCCTGGGTGGCGCGCACGTAGGGGGGCGTCACCACCAGGGCCGCATCCACCCCGGCCGCCGCGGCGCGGCGGGTGCGGGCGATGGTCGCGGCGGTGCCGGACTGGCCGGTGCCGGCGATGACCGGCACGCGCCCGGCCACGGTTTCCACGGCCACCTGCAGCAGGGCGTCGTACTCGGCGTCGTCGAGCATCGCCGCCTCGCCGGTGGAGCCGGCCACGACCAGGCCCTGCGCGCCCGCGGCCAGCTGCCACTGCAGCAGCCGGCGCCAGGCGTCGAAATCGATGGCGCCGTTGCCGTCGAAGGGGGTGGCAAGCGCGGTGATCAGGCCGGTGGGGTGCAAGCCGGTTTCGCTCTGGATTCTGCGGCGCAAGCGCATGTCGCGGGGCCGCCTGAAGGAGGCCCGATCATACTTGCGGCCTCAAAGCACGGGCAAGTATGCTGGCCCGGCGGCGCGCCCCCTGTCGGCGCGCCTTCCAGCATGTGAAAACACCCGCGGAAGCCTCCTTGACCGACACCCCACAGCGGCCTTCGCCGAACGAAAACCACCTCCTGATCAACGCCTACACGACGCATCCGGAGTCCCCGCTGCTGCCGGTGACCCGCCGGATCGCCGACAGCGGCTGCAACCTGGTCGATGCCCGCCTGGCCACCGTCGGCCGCGACGTGTCGATGACCGCGCTGGCGGTGGGCTCGTGGGACGCGGTGGCGAAGCTGGAGGCGATGCTCGGCCGGCTGGAGCGGGAGGAAGGGCTCAAGCTCAACTGGTACCGCACCGCTGCCAAGCAGGTGCAGTCCAACCTGCTGCCCTACATCGTGGAAGTGGTGGCCGCCGACAAGCCGGGCATCCTGTTCCAGCTGGCGGACTTCTTCGACCGCCAGGGCATCACCATCGAGAACCTGCAGAGCACCCGCTACCGCGCCATGCAGACCGGCGCGGAGATGTTCTCGGCGCAGGTCACCATCGGCGTGCCGGCGAACATGCACATCGCCGCGCTGCGCGACGACTTCCTCGAGTTCTGCGACCACCTGAACCTCGACGCGATCATGGATCCGATGAAGTTCTGAGGGGCACGAACGGCACGATGAAACCCGCCAAGCTCGACCGCGCCACCCTCAAGCTGCCGCTGGCCCTGTCCGGCGGCGGCAGCGCCACCCTCGCCGACTACGCCGGCCGCTGGCTGGTGCTGTACTTCTACCCGAAGGACAGCCCCCCCGGCTGCACCACCGAGGGCCTGGACTTCAACGCCCTGCTGCCGCAGTTCCGGGAGCTGGGGGCGGACGTGCTGGGCGTGTCGCGCGACTCGGTGAAGTCGCACGACAACTTCTGCGCGAAGCAGGGCTTCCGGTTCCCGCTGGTCAGCGACGGCGACGAGGCGCTGTGCCGCGCCTTCGACGTGATCCACGAGAAGAACATGTACGGGCGCAAGGTCATGGGCGTGGTGCGCAGCACCTTCCTGATCTCGCCCGACCACCGCATCGCGCGGGAATGGCGCGGGGTCAAGGTCCCCGGCCACGCCCAGGCGGTGCTGGACGCACTGAAGGCCGAAACCGGCAAGTGACCCGCCCATCCTTCCATGCCGACCGTCGCCCTGCCCCGCAGGCCGCGACGGCTCGCCCCTGTCCGGCGTCCGGCCCCGGCCGGTCCGCCACCCTCGCCCGTTCCGCACCAGCCACCAGGAACCCACGATGACCCGAGGCAAGCGCATCTACGTGCTGGACACCAACGTGCTGATGCACGATCCCACCGCGCTGTTCAAGTTCGAGGAGCACGACATCTACCTGCCGATGCAGGTCATCGAAGAGCTGGACAACGCCAAGAAGGGCACCTCCGAGGCCAGCCGCAACGCGCGCCAGGTCAGCCGCTTCCTCAACGACCTGGTGGAAAGCGCCGGCATGCAGCGCCTGGATGGCGGGGTGCCGCTGAGCCAGCCCAACGGCCTGCAGCTGCGCGGGCGCCATGCCGCCGGCTTGCTGCGCTTCCAGACCAGCCACTTCGAGGCCGGCAAGAGCTTCGGCGCGGTGATCCCGGACAACGCCATCCTCGGCGCGATCCTGGCGCTGAAGGAGGTCACTCCGCCGGAGATCCCGGTGGTGTTCGTGTCCAAGGACATCAACCTGCGGATCAAGGCGGCGATCGCGGGCATCGTGTCGGAGGACTACGAGAACGACCGCGCCCTGGACGACTTCAGCCTGCTGTTCACCGGCGCCACTGAGCTGCCGGCGGACTTCTGGAAGCGCCACTCGGCCGACCTGCGCTCCTGGTCCGACCGCGGCCGCACCTGCTACGAGGTGGAGCTGCGCGAGGACGAGGACTGGTACCCCAACCAGTTCCTGTACCTGCCCGGCGAGGACGAGGTCGAACTGCGCGTGGCCAGCGTCGAAGGCGGCCGCGCGGTGCTGGCCCTGGTGGACGACTACCGCCACGGCCAGCACGCGGTGTGGGGCATCACCGCGCGCAACCGCGAGCAGAACTTCGCGCTCAACGCGCTGATGGACCCCGAGATCGACTTCGTCACCCTGCTCGGCACCGCCGGGACCGGCAAGACCCTGCTGGCGCTCGCCGCCGGCCTGGCCCAGACCATGGACCAGCAGCGCTACCGCGAGATCATCATGACCCGCGCCACGGTCAGCGTCGGCGAGGACATCGGCTTCCTGCCCGGCACCGAGGAGGAAAAGATGACCCCGTGGATGGGCGCGCTCACCGACAACCTGGAAGTGCTGACCCACAACCAAGAAGGCGGCGCCTGGGGCCGAGCCGCGACCAACGACCTGCTCGCCTCGCGGATCAAGATCCGCTCGATGAACTTCATGCGCGGCCGCACCTTCCTCTCGCGCTACCTGATCCTGGACGAGGCGCAGAACCTCACGCCCAAGCAGATGAAGACCCTGATCACCCGTGCCGGCCCCGGCACCAAGATCGTCTGCCTGGGCAACGTCGAGCAGATCGACACCCCGTACCTGACCGAGACCACCTCCGGCCTGACCTACGCCGTGGACCGCTTCAAGGCCTGGCCGCACAGCGCCCACATCACCCTGCGCCGCGGCGAGCGCTCGCGCCTGGCCGATTTCGCCTCCGAGGTGCTCTGAGCCCCCCCCCCTCTCCCCGGGGAGCGGGGACGGGGGAGCCGGGCGCCCGGCAACGCCTTTCCGGCCAGCTCCGGGCAGCGACCAGGTGATGCATGGGACATCACCTGGCAAGCCCCAGGCTTGCATAGGCATGGCTGGAGGGGGACCATTGCATCCATGATCACCGCTGCCCAGATGCGGGCCGCCCGCGCCCTGCTCGGCATCGACCAGCGCCAGCTGGCCGCGCTGGCCGGCGTGTCCCTGCCCACGATCCAGCGCATGGAAGCCAGCGAAGGCACCGTGCGCGGAGTGGTCGGCACCCTGACCAAGGTGGTCGGCGCGCTCAACGCGGCCGGCGTCGAACTGATCGGCGAGGACCAGCCCAGCACGGGCCGGGGGCGTGGCGTGCGCCTCAGGGAGCCGGCCTGATGCCCCGGGAGCCCCGCCGAGCGGCATGAACACGCGGCTGCCACGCTGGGTCTGGGTTGGCGCGATCACCCTCGCCGGGATTGCCGGCATGGTGAATGCGGTCGGCTTCCTCGGTTTCGAGCACCTGGCCGTCAGCCACGTCACCGGCACCACCACCCAGCTGGGCACGGCGCTGGCGGACGGCAACTGGCGCGGCGTGCGCCACCTGTGGGCGGTGCTGATCGCCTTCAGCCTGGGCGCCATGCTCAGCGGCCTGATCATCCAGGACAGCACCCTGCGCCTGGGCCGGCGCTACGGCGTGGCCTTGGCCCTGGAGGCGGCGCTGCTGCTGGCGGCGATCCCGCTGTTCCTGCGCCAGCAGCTCAACGGCGCGCTGCTGGCGGCGATGGCCTGTGGCCTGCAGAACGCGATGGTGACCACCTACAGCGGCGCGGTGGTGCGCACCACCCCCCCGTCGGGCATGTTCACCGACCTGGGCATCGGCCTGGGCCACCTGCTGCGCGGCCTGCCGCTGCCGATGCGCCGGCTGACGCTGAGCGGCCTGATCATCAGCGGCTTCCTCTGCGGCGGTATCCTCGGCACCTGGGGCTTCCGCGCGTTCGGCTACCACGCCCTGGCGATCCCGGCCGCGCTGACCGGCGCAACCGGCATCGGCTACGTGATCTACCGCAACCATGCACTGCGCCTGCTGCGCCAGCCGGGCAGCACGCCCGACGACAGCGGCGCCCCGGAACGGGAACATCGACGGGAGGGGTAATGGACGCCACCCGGCTGCGCACCTACCTGCAGCAGTTCGAACCCAAGCTGTGGACCACCCTGCGCGAGGGTTACACCCTCCAGCACCTGCGCGCGGACGCGCTTGCCGGCCTGACCGTGGCCATCGTCGCCCTGCCGCTGGCCATGGCCCTGGCGATCGCTTCCGGCACCACGCCGGAGAAAGGCCTGCATACGGCGATCATCGCCGGCTTCCTGATCTCGGCCCTCGGCGGCTCGCGGGTGCAGATCGGCGGACCGACCGCGGCCTTCATCCCGGTGGTATTCGTGGTCATCCAGAAATTCGGCTACGGCGGGCTGATCCTGTGCACCCTTCTGGCCGGACTGATGCTCATCGCCGCCGGGCTGCTGCGCCTGGGCACGCTGATGAAATACATGCCGCAGCCGGTGATCACCGGCTTCACGGCCGGCATCGCGGTGAGCATCTTCTCCTCGCAGGTCAAGGATGCGCTGGGCCTGCAGATGGAGGAGGTACCGGCGGAATTCGTCGAGCGCTGGAGCGCCTACGCCCGACACTTCGCCACCACCCAGCCGGCCACCGTGGCCATGACCGTGCTCGGCCTGGTGGTGATCGTCGGCCTGCGTTACTGGAAGCCGAAGTGGCCGGGTTTCCTGGTCGCGCTGCTGGTGTGCACGGCGGCGACCACGCTGTTCGCCCTGCCCACCGATACCATCGGCAGCCGCTTCGGCGAACTGCCCACGGCCCTGCCCGCGTTCGACTTCCCGCGCATCCCCTTCGAGCGCACCTTCGAGCTGCTGCCCAGCGCCTTCACCATCGCCTTCCTGGCCGGCGTCGAGTCGCTGCTGTCGGCGGTGGTGGCCGATGGCATGACCGGCGGCCGCCACCGCTCCAACGGCGAGCTGGTCGCGCAGGGCGTGGCCAACGCGGCCTCGGCGCTGTTCGGCGGCCTGCCGGCCACCGGCGCGCTGGCGCGCACCGCCACCAACATCCGCGCCGGCGCGCGCTCGCCGGTGTCGGGCATGCTGCATGCCGGCTACCTGCTGCTGTTCATGCTGCTGCTGGCGCCGCTGATGCGCTACGTGCCGCTGGCCGCGCTGGCCGCGGTGCTGCTGGTGGTGGCCTGGAACATGAGCGAGTACGAGCACTTCCGCACCACCCTGTCGGCGCCGTGGGGCGACCGCGTGGTGCTGCTGCTGACCTTCCTGCTGACCGTGTTCTTCGACCTGACCGTGGCGATCGAGGCCGGCGTGGTGGTGGCGGCGCTGGTGTTCATGTACCGCATGTCCGAATCGGTCGAGATCAGCTCCGGGGTGCGCATGACCGACGACGACCTGGACGAGGCCGCCGCCCGCGCCCGCGACGAACAGCAGCGCCTGCGCCTGCCGCGCGGCGTGGAGGCCTACCAGATCGGCGGCCCGCTGTTCTTCGGCGCGGCCAACCGCCTGGACAGCCTGCTCGACCAGTTCTTCGAGAAGCCGAAGGTGCTGGTCCTGCGCATGCGCCTGGTGCCGGTGATCGACGCCAGCGGCGTGCACGCGCTGCGCAAGCTGGCCGAGCGCTGCCAGCGCGAGGGCATCGTGCTGATCCTCTCCGGCCTGCGCGACCAGCCCAACCGGGTGGTCGCGCAGATGGGCCTGGACGGCGGTGCCGGCGGCCTGCACCTGGCCTCCAACTTCGACCGCGCGCTGAAGCTGGCGCAGTCCCTGGTGGCTGCGCACGGCTGAGCCCACGCCGCGCGCCGGGCACGGCACAATGGGCGCATGCAGACCCCATCCGTGATCTCCGCCCTGACCATCGCCGGCTCCGACTCCGGCGGCGGCGCCGGCATCCAGGCCGACCTGAAGGCGTTCGCCGCGCACGGCGTGCACGGCCTGTCGGCGCTGGCCGCGCTGACCGCGCAGCACACCCGCGGCGTGACCGCGGTGCACGTGCCACCGCTGGAATTCCTGCAGGCCCAGATCGATGCCTGCTTCGACGACTTCGACATCCGCGTGGTCAAGCTGGGCATGCTGGCCAACGCCGACGTGATCGAGGCGGTGGCCGACGCGCTCGAGCGCCACCGCCCGCCACACCTGGTGGTCGATCCGGTGATGGTCGCCACCAGCGGCGCGCGCCTGCTGGAGGAGGACGCGCTGCACGCGCTGCGCACGCGCCTGCTGCCACTGGCCACGGTGATCACGCCCAACCTGCCCGAGGCCGAGCTGCTGCTGGGCGGCAGGATCGCCGACCTCGACGCCATGGCCGGGGCCGCCACCGCGCTGCGCGCGCTTGGCGCCGCGGCGGTGCTGCTCAAGGGCGGCCACCTGCCCGGCAGCGGCGACGTGGTGGACATCCTGGTCGACGCCCAGGGCGAACAGCGCACGGCGCACCCGCGCCTGCAGGGCGAGGCGCACGGTACCGGCTGCACCCTGGCCTCGGCGGTGGCCGCGAACCTGGCCCGCGGCCTGCCGCTGCGCGAGGCCTGCCGCCAGGCCACCGACTACGTGCACGCCGCGCTGCGCGCCGGCTCGCGTCCCGGCCGCGGCGACGTGCTGGTGCTGGACCACTTCGCCGTCCTTCCCGGCCGATGAGCGAACCGACCACGGTCGAACAGGTCCTCGCCGCCGCCGACGGCCACCGCTGGACGCTGGCCCGCGTCGCCCCGCCGCAGCCGCGCGCGCGGCTGCTGTGGCTGCCGGCGCTGGGCGTGGCCGCGCGCCACTACCTGCCATTGGCCGCGGCGCTGGCCGCGCACGGCATCGCCGTGCACCTGCACGAATGGCGCGGCAACGGCAGCAGTTCGCTGCGGCCCTCGCGCGAACGGGACTGGGGCTACGCCGAGCTGCTGAGCCGCGACCTGCCGGCAAGCCTGGACGCGGTGCCCGGCGACGCGCCGCTATGGCTTGGCGGCCACAGCCTCGGCGGCCAGCTGGCCTGCTGCCTGGCCGGGCTGCATCCGCAGCGCATTGCCGGCCTGGCCCTGGTCGCCAGCGGCACGCCGTACTGGCGCAGCTTCCCCGCGCCGCGGCGCTGGCTGCTGCCACTGGCCTACCGCCTGCTGCCGTGGCTGGCGCGACGCCAGGGCGTGCTGCACGGACGCCGCCTGGGCTTCGGCGGCACCGAGGCGCGAGGCCTGATCGCCGACTGGGCCGCGGTGGGCCGCAGCGGACGCTACGCCGCCGCCGGCACCACGCTGGACCTGGAAGCCGGCATGGCTGCACTGCAGCTCCCTGTGCAGGCGGTGGTGCTGGCCGACGACTGGCTGGGTCCGGCCTCGTCGCTGCACGGACTGCTGGCGCACCTGCCGCGCGCGCAGGCCGGAATCGTCGTGCTCGACCAGCAACAGCTGCAGGTCCGCGCCGACCATTTCAGCTGGATGCGCAGCCCCGGGACGGTGGCCTCAACCCTCGCGGAAAAAATTTTCGACCAGACGCAAAAAAGGTGTTGACGACCCTGCCCCACCCACGCATAATTTCGCGCCTCAGCAGCGCGCCCGTAGCTCAGCTGGATAGAGTACCTGGCTACGAACCAGGCGGTCGGGAGTTCGAATCTCTCCGGGCGCGCCATTTTTCAAGGACCGTCGACTTTACCGTCGACGGTCTTTTTTTTGCCCCGCGCACCGCATGCAAGCCACGGACCCGCGCGAGGCCTGGTCGACGCGGCACGCGCACACGGGCCACACGCCCGCCACTTCCGCGCAGGCGCCCGTCGCTATCCGCGGCACGCGACAAAGCCCGCAGGCCTGGCACGGAAGCAACACCCGTGGCGCAGCCTCCGGAGCGACGACAGCCTGCTGCAAGCAGGCAATCCCCATGTGCGGCCGCCCGCACACGTACGCGCCAGGTCCACCATCGCCGCAGCGCGCCCTGGCGACCATGACTGCACAAGGAAGCGTCTGCGGAGCACGGCTCTGGCCGCAACATGCCACCCGCGGCTCGATGCCGGGCATGCGGCCGGCGCGGCGGACAGGCGTCGCGTGCCCCACGGACCGGCACGAGGTCATCGGGAATCCCGCAGCCACAGGACAACAGGCGCACGAAGCGGCCGCGCCGGCGACCCCCGACCAGCCATTGGCCAGTCCATCAACTGGCACCGCTGCGGTCCTTGCGCGAACCCGCGGACATGCGGACCGGTCCAGGGCACCGCCCGCCACGCGATGCCAGCGCAGCGGCAACGGCAGCACGCCACCTCCATGCCTCGCCACCCTCGCGCCCTGCACCTGCACCCCCCGCCCGGCGCCGCCCCTTCCAGCCACCAGCCGGCCCATGGACGGCAGGCGCACGCAGCACACCAGAACCTCGTGGCGCGGTGGAGTGACGGCACAAAGGCGTGACAACGTGGGCAGGCGCGCCGGCACGGCCGGGAGGGCTCACGCCCTGCCATCACCGCCGTGCGTCGCGCCATCCGTCACTGCGGCCATGTCCGCACGCCGGCTGCTCCTTGCTGGCCGGTGTGCACCAGCCGTCGCGGCTGGCCGCGACGCGCAGGATGGATGCATCCGAGCCGCAACCAGGCGCCATGAGGCATTCGGGAAAAGAAAAAGCCCGCGAGCAGGTCGCGGGCTTTCGGGATCTGGCGGAGTGAGAGGGATTCGAACCCTCGATAGAGCTTTTGACCCTATACTCCCTTAGCAGGGGAGCCCCTTCGGCCTCTCGGGCATCACTCCGTTGGAGCCCGCCGCGCTGCACCAGCGCTGCGGGCCGCGCAAGGATACAGCCTGCGCACGTGCCCGGCAAACACTTCCTGCGTCATTCGCCGGAAGCGCCCTCGTCCTGGGCGTCGGCGGGCGATTCACCGCGCTGGATGCGCTGGTAGATCTCCTCGCGGTGCACGGCGACGTCCTTCGGCGCGGTGATGCCAATCCGCACCTGGTTTCCCTTGACCCCGAGCACGGTAACGGTGATCGAATCACCGATCATCAAGGTCTCGCCTACACGGCGGGTCAGAATCAACATTTTCGTTCTCCATGGCGTCGGCGGCCTCTCGGTGCCGACGCAGGGCTTCGGGTGAAGCCGCGCGCATCCGGTGTGCAGCGTCGGGGTCGGTGGATCGTACTGCCCGCCCTACGGTGCGGCAAGCGCGTGGCCGACTGTCAGCTGACTCAGGCAATACGCTCGGCAACCCACGCAGGCACGTCGGCAAGGGCAGGCGCAAGGGCGGGCCCGTCCTCGCCACCACCCTGGGCGAGGTCCGGGCGGCCACCGCCCTTGCCTCCAATACGACCGGCGACATGCGAAAGAAGTTCGCCGGCCTTGATCCGCCCCGTTGCGCTGCCGTTCACGCCGGCGACCAGGGCGACCTTGCCCCCCTGCGCGCCGGCCAGCAGCACCACCGTGTCGCCAAGCTGCTGCTTGAGGCGGTCCACCGCCTCGCGCAGGCCCTTGGCGTCGATGCCTTCCAGGCGCGCGGCCAGCACCTTGATGCCGGACACGTCCACCGCCGAACCGGCCAGGTCGGCGGCGGCGCTGCTGGCGGCCTTGGCCTTGATCGATTCCAGCTCGCGCTCCAGCTTGCGGATGCGCTCGGCCATCGCGCGCGCGCGATCGACCACGTCGCCGCGGCTGCCGCCCAGCAGCGAGGCGGCCTCGTCCAGCGCGCGGCCCTCGCCGGCCACGTGGTCCAGCGCGGCCTGGCCGGTGAGCGCCTCGACGCGGCGCACGCCGGCGGACACGCCGCCTTCGCTGACGATCTTGAACAGGCCGATGTCGCCGGTGCGCGCGACATGGGTGCCGCCGCACAGCTCCACCGAGTCGCCCATCTTCACCACGCGCACACGCTCGCCGTACTTCTCGCCGAACAGCGCCATCGCGCCCATGTCCAGCGCGTCCTGGATGCCCATCTGCTGGATCACCACCGGATGGTTGGCGCGCACCTCGGCGTTGACCATGCGCTCGATCCGCGCCAGCTCCTCGGCCGACACCGGCTGGAAGTGCGAGAAGTCGAAGCGCAGGCGGTCCGGCGCCACCAGCGAGCCCTTCTGCTGCACGTGGGTGCCCAGCAGCCCGCGCAGGGCGCCGTGCAGCAGGTGGGTGGCGGAGTGGTTGAGCACGATCGCGCGGCGGCGCTCGGCATCGACCGCGCCGCGCAGCACCTGGCCGAGCTTCAGCCCGCCCTCGAGCACGCGCACGAAGTGGCCGTGGAACTGGCCGGCGAACTTCTGGGTGTCGGTGACCTGCAGCTTCGCGCCCTCGCCCTCCAGCACGCCGGTGTCGCCGACCTGGCCACCGGACTCGGCGTAGAACGGGGTGCGGTCCAGCAGCACGATCGCCTCCTCGCCGGCGGCGATGGCCTCAACCGGACGGCCGTCGTGCAGCAGGGCGACGATCTTCATGCCCTCCGCCTCGAGCGCGTCGTAGCCCAGGAACTCGGTCGGCTCCAGGGTGGCGACCAGCTCGGCCGGCAGCTGCACGCCGCCGCCGAACTTGCCGGCCGCGCGCGCGGTCTCGCGCTGCTGCTCCATCGCCGCCTCGAACCCGTCCACGTCCACGGTCAGGCCGCGCTCGCGCGCGATGTCCTGGGTCAGGTCCAGCGGGAAGCCATAGGTGTCGTACAGGCGGAACGCGTCCACGCCCGGGATCACGCCGCTGGCCTGCGACGCGACTTCCTCGAAGATCTTCATGCCGGCGTCGAGGGTCTCGGCGAAGCGCTCCTCCTCGGCCCTGAGAGCGCGCTCGACGGTGTCGCGCGCGGCCGGCAGCTCGGGATAGGCCTGGCCCATCTGCTCGACCACCGCGTCCACCAGCTTGTGGAAGAACGGCTGGCGCACGCCCAGCATCCAGCCGTGGCGCAGCGCGCGACGGATGATCCGGCGCAGCACGTAGCCGCGGCCCTCGTTGGAGGGCAGCACGCCGTCCACGATCAGGAAAGCGCTGGCGCGGATGTGGTCGGCGATCACGCGCAGCGACTTGTTCTCCAGGTCGGAGGTGCCGGTCAGCTCCGCGGTGCGGCGGATCAGCGCCTGGAACAGGTCGATCTCGTAGTTGCTGTGCACGTGCTGCAGCACCGCCGCCAGGCGCTCCAGGCCCATGCCGGTGTCCACGCACGGCGCCGGCAGCGGCACCAAGGTGCCGTCGGGCTGGCGGTCGAACTGCATGAACACCAGGTTCCAGATCTCGATGAAGCGGTCGCCGTCCTCGTCCGGCGAGCCCGGGGGGCCGCCGGCGATGTGCTCGCCGTGGTCGTAGAAGATCTCGGTGCACGGGCCGCAGGGGCCGGTGTCGGCCATCTGCCAGAAGTTGTCCGAGGCGTACGGCGCGCCCTTGTTGTCGCCGATGCGGATGATGCGGTCCTCGGGCAGGCCGACCTGGTCGCGCCAGATCGCGTAGGCCTCGTCGTCGGTGTGGTAGACCGTGACCAGCAGGCGCTCGGCCGGCAGCTTCCACACGCCGGTCAGCAGTTCCCAGGCCCAGGCGATCGCTTCCTTCTTGAAGTAGTCGCCGAAGGACCAGTTGCCCAGCATCTCGAAGAAGGTGTGGTGGCGGGCGGTGTAGCCGACCGAATCGAGGTCGTTGTGCTTGCCGCCGGCACGCAGGCAGCGCTGGACGTCGGCCGCGCGCACGTAGCTGCGCTTTTCCGCGCCCAGGAACACGTCCTTGAACTGGACCATGCCCGAGTTGGTGAACAGCAGGGTCGGGTCGTTGCCCGGCACCAGCGGCGCGGACGGCACGATGGTGTGGCCCTTGCCCTTGAAGAACTCGAGGAAATCGCTGCGGATGCGCGCGGTGGTATACGGGGTGGTGGGGGTCATCTGGCTTCGGCTGGCGGACGGGTCCGGGCCGGGACGCGCCTGGCGCGCCCGGACGGACGGGAAATCAACCGGTAAAGGGTATCAGAGCGCGGCCTCCGGCCGGCGGAACGCGGCGCCCTCCCCTGTCCGCCAGGCCCCGGCGCGGCCCGCGAGCGCCGGCCTGGCCTCAGTCGTCCGGATCCCAGCGGGTGGCGGCGCGGATGGCCTCGCCGTCGAATCCGCGGCGGGCCAGCAGGTCGGCCGCCTTGCGTCGCTGGGCCAGGTCGGCCGGGCCGGCGGGCCCGAAGCGGCGCCGGACCAGGTCGCGGGCCAGCTCGGTCCAGTCGCCCTCGAAGCCGTCCATGGCGGCGGCGACCACCTCGCCGGGCAGGCCATGGGTGCCCAGTTCGGCGCGGATGTACAGCGGCCCGTAGCCGGCATTGGCGCGGCTGCGGACCAGGAATTCGGCGAACCGGGCATCGTCCTGCCAGCCCTCCCCGGCCAGGCGCTCCACCGCGGCCGAGGCCTCCTCGGCGTCCACTCCGCGGGCGGTCAGCTTGCGGGCCAGCTCCCGGCGCGAGTGCTCGCGCCGCACCAGCAGGCCCAGGGCCCGCTGCACCGGGGTCTGCGGGGTACGCGGCTTGCGGCGGGAGGGGGAGTCTTCGGTCATCGGCTGGCAGTGGATGGCGCCGGGACGGGGCTCAGGGGCGGTCGGGCGGTCGCGCGGATGGCCTGCGCGAGGCAGCGAACTTCGCCGTGCCGCGGGCAGGCCGGGGTGCGGGCAGCGGCAACGCGGCGGCGGTCGCCCGCAGCAGGCGCCGCAGCAGCTCCGGCTCCTCCAGGGCCCCATCCAGCCGCAGCCAGGGCCTGGCGCCGGGGTACGGCGGGGCCTCGCTGGCGTCCGGCAGCAGCGCGCGTGCCTCGGCGGTGGGCTTGAGGAGCAGCTGGTTGTCGGCGGCGACGGCGACGAAGCGGCCGTCCAGGTAGAACCCGTACTCGCCAAACATGCGGCGCGCGGCCAGCGCGGCGCCCAGTCCGGCCTGTTCCAGCACGTATTGAAGGAACTGCGGATCGGTGGCCATCGCCTCCTCCTTTCCGGCCGGCCTGCGTCCCGTCGCGCCGCCCAGGTTGCGCCATCCCTGGCACCGGACCTCCTGGATGGGGAACCGTTCCCCGCCGGCGCGTCACTGACAGCACGCCGGCAGGGAACGGAGAGACGGGTGGACTCAGTCCGCGGCGTCCTCGTCGCGGGCGGCCTCGGCCGGCTGGAACTTCTCGCGCAGCTCGGCTTCGAGCTTGGCCGCGACCTCGGGGTTCTCGCGCAGGTACTGGCGCGCGTTGTCCTTGCCCTGGCCGATGCGCTCGGAGCCGTAGCTGTACCAGGCGCCGGACTTCTCCACGAGCTTGGCTTCCACGCCCATGTCGATCAGCTCGCCCTCGCGGCTGATGCCCTCGCCGTACAGGATCTCGGTGACGATCTGCTTGAACGGGGGCGCCAGCTTGTTCTTGACCACCTTGACCCGGGTCTGGTTGCCGATGATCTCGTCGCCCTTCTTGATCGAGCCGATGCGGCGGATGTCCAGGCGCACCGAGGCGTAGAACTTCAGCGCATTGCCGCCGGTGGTGGTTTCCGGGCTCTGGCCCGGCATCATCACGCCGATCTTCATGCGCAGCTGGTTGATGAAGATCACCAGGGTGTTGGAGCGCTTGATGTTGCCGGTCAGCTTGCGCAGCGCCTGGCTCATCAGGCGGGCCTGCAGGCCGGGCAGCTGGTCGCCCATCTCGCCCTCGATTTCCGCCTTCGGGGTCAGCGCGGCGACCGAGTCCACCACCAGGATGTCGACCGAGCCGGAGCGCACCAGCATGTCGGCGATTTCCAGCGCCTGTTCGCCGGTATCCGGCTGCGACAGCAGCAGGTCGTCGACGTTCACGCCCAGCTTGGCGGCGTAGATCGGATCCAGCGCGTGCTCGGCGTCGATGAAGGCGGCGGTGCCGCCCTGCTTCTGGCACTCGGCGATGGCCTGCAGGGTCAGGGTGGTCTTGCCCGAGGACTCCGGGCCGTAGATCTCGACCACGCGGCCCTTGGGCAGGCCGCCGATGCCCAGGGCGATGTCCAGCATCAGCGAGCCGGTCGGCACGACCTCCACCGGTTCGACCACGCGGTCGCCCATGCGCATCACCGAGCCCTTGCCGAACTGCTTCTCGATCTGGCTCAGGGCCGCCGCGAGGGCGCGCTTCTTGTTCTCGTCCATCTGGGTGTGTCCTCGGTGTCAGTGAGTATGTGCGTAGTGTGGCCGGGGGCGGTCGCAAAAGCTGCGACGCACGGAGCGGCGTGGCACCAGGCTAGCGGGCCGGGCCGGGCGCGCCCATCGCCGGAGTGCCCGGCATGGCGTCGGAAGACGCCGCGTTCGCGGCCGGCTCACCGGTTGGGGCGGACCAGGCCGCAGTAAAGCCCCTCGATCGCGAAGTCCTGGTCCGGCAGGACCTCGATCGGGGCGTAGTCGGGATTGCGCGGCAGCAGGCGGATGCGGTCCTTGCCGATCTTCAGCAGCTTGACCGTGATCTCGTCGTCCACCCGCGCCACCACGATCTGGCCCGAGCGCGCTTCGCGGGTGCGGTGCACCCCGATCAGGTCGCCGTCGAAGATGCCCTCGTCGCGCATGGAATCGCCCTGCACCCGAAGCAGGTAGTCCGGCGACGGCGAGAACAGCACCCGGTCCAGGACCAGGAAGCTCTCGGCCAGGTCGGTGGGGACGTCGGCGCCGATCGGCATGCCCGCGGCCACCCGCCCCAGCACCGGCAGGCGCAGGGCGTCGTCGTTGGCCGGCGGCAGCGCCAGTTCCGGCTGCAGGGCCGGCGGCAGCTGGCGGAGACGGATGCCACGGGCCCGGCCCGGGACGCGTTCGATCGCGCCGGCGGCCTCCAGGGCCTCCAGGTGGTATTGCGCGGCGCGCACGCCCTTGAAGCCGAAGGCGCGGGCGATTTCGGCCTGCGAAGGCGGCATGCCCTCGGCCTCGATGCGCTCGGCGATCAGCCGCAGGATCGCCTGCTGGGTGTCGGTCAGGTCCATGGTTAGTAGTAATACTGCTAACCGAAGCTCGGCGCAACCCGGCCATACAGGCTTGACCCGGGCATAAATTTCTTTATGTTTTGCGTAAACAACCCGCTCAAGGAGGAGCGCCATGACCCCGGAAATGAAGATCCGCCGGCACGGCTACCGCCTGATGTCGCTGGCCTCGCTCGGTACCGTCGTCAGTGTCACCCTCGGAATGGGTTCCGCCCTGTGGCTGCTGTCCGGGCACGGAAGCCTGTTCGGGGCCTGGGTGGTATTCGGCCTGCCCTGGGACGAAGCCAGCCGCCTGCCGCCCGGTGACCGCGGCCTGCTGGCCGTTTCGATCCTGGTCGCCACCGCCGCCTACGTCGTGCCGCTGGCCGCGGTACGGCGGCTGGGCAAGGCGCTGTATGCCTGCGATGCGCTGTCGCCGGCGGTGGCCACCGCGTTCATGCGCCTGGCCCACTCGCTGCCGCTCTCGGCGGCGCTGGTCGTGGCCGCCGGCGTGATCGCCGCGGTGGTGCGCAGCCAGCAGGGCGACTGGGTACTGCACATCACCGTGGACACCAACCCGTACTACTTCCTGCTGGCCTGCCTGTGCCTGTACAGCGTGGCGCACCTGCTGCGCCTGGCGGTGCGGGCGGCCGAAGACGCGCGGAGCATCGTTTGATGCCGATCGTGGTCACCCTCGACGTGATGCTCGCCCGCCGCAAGATGAAGTCCAGGGAACTGGCCGACGCGGTGGGCATCAGCGAGACCAACCTGTCGCTGCTCAAGCAGGGCCACGTCAAGGGCGTGCGCTTCGCCACCCTGGAGGCGATCTGCCGGGTCCTGCAGTGCCAGCCCGGCGACCTGCTCGAGTACCGGCCGGAGGACTGATCCGGCCGGACCGCGGCGCGCCGTCAGCCCAGCAGCGCGGCCACGCCTTCCAGCGCCTTGCCCACGGTCTGCCGCCGTACCGCCTCGCGGTCGCCCTCGAAGCGGAACACCGAGGCGCTGGCATAGCCGCCGCGGCGCTTCCATGCAATCCATACCGTGCCCACCGGCTTGTCCTCGCTGCCGCCGCCGGGCCCGGCGATGCCGGTGACCGCCACTGCGAGGCTGGCGCCGGAGTGCACCAGCGCCCCGGAGACCATCTCGATCGCGGTCTCGCGGCTGACCGCGCCGTGTTCCTCCAGGGTCTGCGGGCGCACGCCCAGCAGCGCCTGCTTGGCCTCGTAGCTGTACACGACCATGCCGCAGTCGAACCAGGCCGAGGAGCCGGCGATGTCGGTCAGGCACTTGGCGATCCAGCCGCCGGTGCAGCTCTCGGCGGTGACCAGGTGCTCGCGCGCGGCGGCGAGGCGGTCGCCGAGGGCCTGCGCCTGCTCGCGCAATTGGGCATCAGTGGGTGGAAGCATCGGCATGGTCCGTGGGAAGGAACCGCCCCGTTCTACCGCAGAACCACGCCCGCTGTCGTGCGCCGGCGCAATGCGCCGGCCTGCGGGCGCCGCTCAGGCGTGCCCGCAGCCATGGCAGGGTTCGCCGCCGCCGGCCTCCATCTGCAGGGTGACGTGGGCGATGCCGTGGCGCTCGGCGATCATCCCCGCCAGCGCGCGGCGCACGGCGTCGGCATCGGCGTCCTCGCCCACCACCACGTGCGCGCTCAGCGCCGGCGTGCGCGAGGCCAGCGCCCAGACGTGCAGGTCGTGCACCCCGGCCACGCCGGCCTGGGCCTCCAGGTCGCGGCGCAGCGCCTGCAGGTCCACGCCGTTCGGCACGCCTTCCATCAGCACGTTGAGCGCCTCGCGCACCAGGATCCAGGTACGCGGCAGCACCCACAGCCCGATCAGCACCGCCAGCAGCGGATCCACCCAGGTCCAGCCGGTGAAATGGATGATGCCGGCGGCCAGGATCACCGCCAGCGAGCCGAGCATGTCGCTCCACACCTCCAGGTACGCGCCCTTGAGGTTCAGGCTCTGCCCCGCGCCGGCATGCAGCAGCTTCATCGCCGCCAGGTTGCAGGCCAGGCCGACGCAGGCCACGCCCAGCATGCCCAGGCTGGCCACCGGCAGCGGCGCGCGGAAGCGCTGCCACGCCTCCCACAGGATGTAGCCGGCCAGCACGAACAGCAGGCCGCCATTGGCCAGCGCGCCCAGCGCCTCGAAACGGGCGTAACCGTAGGTGCGGCGCGCATCCGGTGGGCGCCGCGCCAGCCGCACCGCAACCAGCGCGATGCCCAGGGCAAGGGTGTCGGTGGCCATGTGCGCCGCATCGGACAGCAGGGCGAGGCTGTTGGTCAGCCAGGCGCCGACCGCCTCGGCCGCCAGCACCGTGGCGGTCAGGCCCAGCGCCCACCACAGTGGGCGCTCGTGGCGGATCTCCGCGGGCACGTGGCTATGCCCGCCCGGGCCGTGGTGGTGGTGCCCGCCGTGGCCATGCTCGTGCCCGTCGTGGCCGCCCGCGGCGTGCGCGCCGGACGGAGCATGGTCGTGGCGGCCGGAGCCATGGGCGTCGTGGCCATGTTGCCCGTGTTCGCGCGCGTCATGACCGGCACCGGCGGGCGCATGCACGCACCCGCCTGCGCCTAGGCCTGGATCGGCGCCGGTCCGCGCCGTCTGCGGATGATGTTGGGGGGCCCTGGGCCGCACTATCGGCAAAGCCTCCGGCGGAGACTATTACAAGTCCGCGGGCGTTTGCCGCGGCGCAGGCCGGTGCCCCGGCACCGGGGCCCCGGCGCCGCCAGTCAGAACTTCCAGCCCACGCGTGCGTAGTAGAAGCCGCCGTTGAAGCCGTAGGGCGAATGCACCGGATAGGCCGCACCGGCCACCGATGCACCCCAGGGGTTGTCGGCCGGCGTCTCGTCGAACAGGTTCTGCGCGCCGATGTTGAAGTACAGGCCGGAGGGCAGCTCCCAGCCGACCTCCGCATCCACGATCAGCTTGCTGCCCTCGTGGATCGGAAGCCCGCCGTCCTCGGCCCGGATCACCCCGCTGTCCAGGTGGTCCTCGTACCAGGAGCCGTAATAGCCCAGGCGCAGGTTGGCATGGAACACCTCGCGCTGGTGGTTGATGCTGAAGTAACCCTTGGTCCTGGGCAGCGACTCCTCCAGCTTGTACACCCGCGCCTCGTCGATGAAGTCCGGGTCCCAGGCATCGACCTCGGTGCGGTTCCAGTTCAGCGCAAGTGAATAGGTGGTGCGCCCGCCGAAGTGCGCGGTCTCCACGCTGGCCACCAGGTCCACGCCGGTGGTGGTGGTGTCGAAGGCGTTGCCGAAGTAGGTCACCGAGGAGATCGACGCCGCTTCCGGGTTGCCGCCGGCCACCAGCGCGGCGCGCTCGGCGTCGCTGAGGTCGAAGCTGGTGCTCAGGGCGATGCGGTCGTCCACCTCGATGCGGTAGGCGTCCACGGTCACCAGCCAGTCACCGCTGTCCCAGACCAGGCCCAGCGACAGGTTGCGCGACTCCTCCGGGCCCAGCGGCCGCGCGCCCTTGAGCTCGGCGATCGGGTTGGTCGGCGGCAGGGTGGCGATGTCCTGCAGCGAGGTGCCGCCGAACACGGTGCTGATCTGGCTGATGTTGGCCTGGCCAGGGGTCGGCGCGCGGAAGCCGGTGCTCAGCGCACCGCGCAGGGCGAAGCTGTCGCTGGCGTCGTAGCGCGCGGTGAGCTTGCCATTGGTGGTGCCGCCGAAGTCCTCGAAGTCCTCGTGGCGCACCGCCGCCGCCAGCAGGAACCGCTCGGTGGACTGGACCTCCACGTCCACGTATACCGCCCAGTTGCTGCGGTCGAAGGTGCCGGCGGTGCGCGGGCTGAAGCCGTTGAAGCCGTTGGAGCCCAGGGCGAAGCCCTGTTCGGTGAGCGGGCCGATGCCGGTGGAGGCAGCGTCGCCCTCGCTGACCTTGAAGCTCTCCTCGCGCCATTCGGCGCCCAGCGCCAGGCGCAGCGGCCCCTGGCTGAAGCCCACGTCGAAATCGCGGCCGAGGTCGACGTTAATGCCCTTTTCGGTCTGGGTATTGCCGCCGGGGCGGAAGCGCAGGTTGGCCGGCTGGTCCGGGCCAAGCGAGGCGTTGACCGTGTTGTAGATCAGGAACTCGATGTCGTTGCGGCCGTAGCTGGCGCTGAGGTCCCAGTGCCAGGCGCCCCATGCACCCTTGGCCCCGGCCACCACCGAGTAGTCCTCCAGCTCGCCACCGAAGCGCGGGGTGAAGCCGCCCGGCAGCGTCTGCAGGAAGGTGAAGCAGTTGCCCGGCAGCGCCGCGACCTGGGCGCTGACCGTGCTGTACGGGAACAGGTTGCCGTCGGCATCGCGCAGGGGGATCACCGGGCAGCCGCCGGCGCCGGTGAGGTCGCCGACCAGCAGGGTCTGGCCGTCGTCGTTGGAGTACACGCCCGAGCGCGCGGTCGGGTCGCGGAAGTAGAAGCCGCCGTCCACCTCGCGGCTGGCGTAGTTGCCGAACAGGTAGAAGTCCACCGTGTCGCCGGAGATGCCGAGGTTGGCGACGAACCTGAGGTCGTCCTCGACCTTGGGCGAGCCCCAGACCTGCGCCGGCGCGGGCACGCCGGGGTAGCCGGCGGCGATCGCGGCGGCTGCATCGTCGCGCTGCACGCTGCGCGAGGTGTCGTCCGCCTCGCGCCACTCCAGGGTCAGGGTGGCGAAGCCGCGCGCGGTGAGCGGCAGGCCCACCTGCGCCGAATACTGGGTGGTGAAGCCGTCGCCCTCGTAATACTGGCCGGCGAAGGCCTCGAAGGCGCCGCCCTCGTTGGCCTTCTTCAGGCCGAAGTTGATCACCCCGGCGATCGCGTCGGAGCCGTATTGCGCGGCGGCACCGTCGCGCAGGACCTCCACCTGCTCCAGCGCCAGCGAGGGGAACACCGACAGGTCCGGACCCTGCGCGCCGTCGGACAGGCCGTGGCCGAGGAAGGTGATCACCGCCGAGCGGTGGAAGCGCTTGCCGTTGACCAGGACCAGGGTGTTGTCCGGTGGCAGGCCACGCAGGTTGGCCGGGCGCACCAGGCTGGCTGCGTCGTCGATCGGGATGGTGCTGACGTTGAACGAGGGCACCAGCACCCGCAGCTGGTCGAGGGCATCGGTGGCGGCCTGGTTGCGGAATTCGTCGCCGCCGAGGATGTCGATCGGCACCGCCGATGAGGACACCGAGCGTGGCTGGCTGCGGTTGCCCAGCACCGACACGGTATCCAGGTTGGTGGCACTGCCCTGCGGGGCCGCGGCCTCCGGCGAAGTCCCGGCCCCGTCGGGTGCCACGGCCTGCGCCAGTACCGGGGGACTCGCCACGGCCAGGGCCGTGGCCATGACAGCCTGGACGGCAATCGCCAACCGGACACTCGGGAACATCACGCGCCTGCTATGGAGCGGTTTCATGCTGCGCCTCCGGATTAACTGGTGGTTTTCGTTGGGCTCCCCATCCGGCACCGACATTCGGTTGGTGCACTGCAGCATTACATCCAAACAGGCGCGCGTTGGCAAACCGAAAAATCAATCACGGGTGATTTTCGATAATCCACGTATGCAAGCGGAATTAACCAGCAAGCGATTGATTACATGGCATTTCCTTATAGGCACCGAACAGGTGCGATTCATTCGCCAGCACCGTTTTGATTCGACCATCACCAAAATGGCGCCCATCATGCTTGCGAATGAATTACTCCAGTCGGCGTTTTATCCGGCACGGAATACCGCCCCGCCCCCTTGGCCACCTGCCCCGCCCCCGCACGGATCGCCGGCCGGCCTGCGCGCCGCGTCGTCACGCAGGCCCTCCGCGACGGGCGATAATTGGGCATGGATGGTTCCCCCGACATGTCGACTTCCCCTGCCCCACACGCCCCCGCACACCCGCCTCCCGACCCCCAGCTGATCGCCGACTGGACCTGCCGGCTGCAGAGCGCCGGCGACGAGGTCGCACGGCTGGTCGAGGACCTGGTGGCCGCCAACGCTCCCGCGCTTGCGGAGTGCTTCTACGGCGGCCTGCTCAAGGACCCGCGCGCCAACCGCTTCCTCGACCCGGACCAGGTCCAGGGCCGGCTCAAGCCCTCGCTGCAGCGCTGGCTGCGGCAGCTGGCCAGTGCCCGCGCCGGCGATGTCGAATCGCTGCACCGCCTGCACGAGCACGTCGGCCAGGTGCACGCCCGCATCGGCATCCCGGTCGACCTGGTCGGCCGCGGCACGCGCATTCTCAAGGAGCACATGCACCAGGTGATCGGCGCCGCCACCGCCGACGCCACGCTGGCGCTGCGCGCCAGCCTGCACCTGGACGGCCTGATGGACCTGGCGCTGGAGTCGATGACCCGCGCCTACGCCCGCTCGCGCGAGGCCGCCAGCGAGCTGGACGGCTCCTTCCGCCTGTTCTCGCTGATCCAGAACGTGGGCACCGAGCGCGAGCGCCAGCGCGCCCTGCTGCTGGCCTGGGAGAACGCCCTGCTCTACGCCCTCACCGCGGACCAGCCCGGCCCGGTGGAGAACCTGCTGGTCTCCCGCTCCGAGTTCGGCCTGTGGTTCCTGCACAAGGGCATGGCCAGCTTCGGCGAGACCAGCGAGACCCGCCAGGTCGGCGAGCTGGCCGAGCGCATCGACGCGGCCCTGCGCGAGCGCCTGCCGGGATCCGGCAGCGCCGCCGAACGCCGCGCCCTGCTGGACGAGATCCGCGGCTGGGCCGCGGAGATCCGCAACCTGGTCGGGGTGCTGTTCGAAGGCATCGGCGACCTGGAGTCCGGCCGCGACGCCCTCACCCGCCTGCTCAACCGCCGCTTCCTGCCGACCATCCTGCGCCGCGAGGTGGCGCTGCAGGCCAACACCGGCCGCCAGTTCGCGGTGCTGATGCTGGACCTGGACCACTTCAAGGCGATCAACGACCAGTACGGGCACGAGGCCGGCGACCGCGCCCTGCAGCACGTGGCCGCGATCCTGGTGGAGAACACCCGCGGCAGCGACTACCTGTTCCGCTACGGCGGCGAGGAGTTCGTGGTGGTGCTGGGCTCGGTCAGCCGTACCGAGGCGGTGGCCATCGCCCACGCGCTGCGGCGCGCGATCGCCGAATCGCCGGTGCTGCTGCAGGGCGGCGTGCGCCTGCCGCTGACCGCCAGCATCGGCGTGGCCCTGCAGGACGGGCACCCGGATTACGAGCGCGTGCTGGCCCGCGCCGACGCGGCCATGTACCAGGCCAAGCGCGGCGGCCGCGACCAGGTGGTGGTGGCCGACGGCGGCCTGCCAGACCCGCCGGGACAGCGCGCCTTGCGGGGCTGAGCGCGGCCGCGGCCGCTACAATCGGCAGCCCCGCAGAACCCGCAAGCCGATGGCCAAGACCGCAGACAAGTCCGCAGCGCCCGAACACACCCCGCTGATGAAGCAGTACTTCGCCGCCAAGGCGGAGTATCCGGACCTGCTGCTGTTCTTCCGGATGGGCGATTTCTACGAGCTGTTCTACGACGACGCGCGCAAGGCCGCGCGCCTGCTCGACATCACCCTGACCCAGCGTGGCAGCTCCGGCGGCGCGCCGATCCCGATGGCCGGCGTGCCGGTGCACGCCTACGAAGGCTACCTGGCGCGGCTGGTGGCATTGGGGGAGTCGGTGGCCATCTGCGAGCAGATCGGCGACCCGGCCACTTCCAAGGGCCTGGTCGAGCGCAAGGTGGTGCGCATCGTCACCCCCGGCACGGTCACCGACGAGGCGCTGCTGGACGAGCGCCGCGACACCCTGCTGATGGCGGTGGCGCACGGGCGCAGCGGCTACGGCCTGGCCTGGGCCGACCTGTCCGCCGGCCGCTTCCTGGTCAGCGAGGTGGAGAACGCCGACCAGCTGGAGGCCGAGCTCGCCCGCCTCGAACCGGCCGAACTGCTGGTGCCGGACGAGGAAGGCTGGCCGCGGCTGTCGGCCGGTGCCATCCGCCGCCGCCCGCCGTGGCTGTTCGACCCGGACAGCGGCCGCCGCCAGCTGCTGCGTTTCTTCGGCCTGCACGACCTCACCGGCTTCGGCATCGACGACAAGCCGCTGGCGATCGCCGCCGCCGGCGCGCTGCTGGGCTACGTCGAGGAAACCCAGAAGCAGCGCCTGCCGCACCTGACCTCGATCGCGCTGGAGACCTCCGGCGAGGCGATCGCGATGAACGCGGCCACCCGCCGCCACCTGGAGCTGGATTCGCGGGTCGACGGCCAGACCCGCCACACCCTGCTGGGCGTGCTGGATTCGACCATCACCCCCATGGGCGGACGCCTGCTGCGGCGCTGGCTGCACCGTCCGCTGCGCGACCGCGGCGTGCTCGGCGCCCGCCACCACGCAGTGGCCACCCTGGTCGAGCAGCGCGCCGACGCCGACCTGCGCGACGGCTTCCGCGGCCTGGGCGACGTCGAACGCATCCTCACCCGCGTGGCCCTGCGCTCGGCGCGGCCGCGCGACCTGTCCACCCTGCGCGACGCGCTGGGCCTGCTGCCCGGCATCCGCCAGGCGCTGGCGCCGCTGGATTCGCCGCGGCTTCAGGCGCTGGCGGCCGAGCTGGGGCAGCACGACGAGATCGCGCACCTGCTGGCCACGGCGATCGCCCCGCAGCCGCCGCTGAAGCTGGCCGACGGCGGGGTGATCGCCGAGGGCTACGATGCCGAGCTGGACGAGCTGCGACGGCTGTCCACCAACGCCGACCAGTTCCTGGTCGACCTGGAGGCGCGCGAGCGCGCGGCCACCGGCATCGCCACGCTGAAAGTCGGCTACAACCGGGTCCACGGCTATTACATCGAGATCAGCAAGGGCCAGTCCGACAAGGCCCCGGTGCACTACACCCGGCGCCAGACCCTGACCGGGGCCGAGCGCTACATCACCGAGGAGCTGAAGGCATTCGAGGACAAGGTGCTGTCGGCGCGCGAGCGCGCGCTGGCGCGCGAGAAGTTCCTGTACGACGCGCTGCTGGACGCGCTCAACGAGGTGCTGGAACCGCTCAAGCGCTGCGCCGCGGCGCTCAGCGAGCTGGACGTGCTGGCCTGCTTCGCCGAGCGCGCGCAGGCGCTGGACTGGTCGCAGCCGGAGCTGACCGACGCGCCCTGCCTGTGCATCGAGCGCGGCCGCCACCCGGTGGTGGAGGCGGTGCGCGAGGAACCGTTCGAACCCAACGACCTGGAGCTGTACGGCGACCGCGACGGCCAGGCGCGGCGGATGCTGGTGATCACCGGCCCGAACATGGGCGGCAAGAGCACCTACATGCGCCAGAACGCGCTGATCGTGCTGCTGGCGCACATCGGCAGCTTCGTGCCGGCCAGCCGCGCGGTGATCGGCCCGATCGACCGCATCCTCACCCGCATCGGCGCCGGCGACGACCTGGCGCGCGGCCAGTCCACCTTCATGGTGGAGATGGCCGAGACCGCCTACATCCTGCACCACGCCACCGAGCAGTCGCTGGTGCTGATGGACGAGATCGGCCGCGGCACCTCGACCTACGACGGCCTGGCCCTGGCCGACGCGGTGGCGCGCCACCTCGCTACCGTCAACCGCTGCTGGACCCTGTTCGCCACCCACTACTTCGAGCTGACTTCGCTGGCCACGCCGGAAAGCGGCATCGCCAACGTGCACCTGGACGCGGTGGAGCACGGCGATTCGCTGGTGTTCATGCACGCGGTGCGCGAAGGCGCGGCCGACCGCAGCTTCGGCCTGCAGGTGGCGGCGCTGGCCGGCCTGCCCAAGGCGACCCTGGCGCAGGCGCGGCGGCGCCTGGCCGAACTGGAGCAGCGCGGCCGCGAGACCCACGCCTCGGAAATGGCGCCGCAGGCACTGGACGCCCCGCAGCAGTTCGGCCTGTTCGCGCCGGCGCCCTCGGCCGCGCAGGAGGCACTGGCCGCGCTGGATCCGGACGAGCTGACCCCGAAGCAGGCGCTGGAGGCGCTGTACCGGCTGAAGTCGCTGCTGTAGGGCGGGGGCGCCTGCGCCTGCCGCCCGAAGGCCCGGGAGCACTTCGCCCACCGGGCCACGGCTTCACCGGCGTAGCCCGGACAAGGCCAAGGGCCGCATCCGCGGATCCGCCACGCCAGGGGACGACCGGCGACAAGGGTGGCGGCGCGTGCGCCTCGCCTGCCCGCGCTACAGCGCGCGGATGTCGGCCGGCGGGTTCATCCAGTTGTCGTGGCGGCCGTCGGCGTAGCGGATGCCGCCGCCGACCAGCTCGTCGATGCTGGCATCGTCCAGGGTGTTGACCCGCACCGCCAGGTAGTCGCCGCCGGCCTCGGCGATGTAGCCGTGCCCGTACACATGGGTTCCGCAGCGCGTGCAGAAGCGGTGGTGGATGTTGCCCTCGCCCCAGTCGCGGCCGTAGTCGCCCAGGGCCGACTCACCCTGCAGCAGCTCGAAATCCTTTGCCTGCGCGCCCCAGGAGCGGGTCTTGGTGCAGAAGGTGCAGTTGCAGCGGCCGGTGCCGGCCGCCAGGTCGATCACCGCCTGGTAGCGCACCGCGCCGCAGTGGCAGCTGCCGTGGTAGGCCTTCTCCATCGCTCAGGCCTCCTGCATCCCGGCCGGCACCGGGTGCTGCACCGCCAGCGCGTTGTCGCGCGCGTTGGCCGCCACCGCCGCCGGGCGCGCGGCGTGCAGCTGGGCGAAAGCGACGAACGCCGGCTTCTTCTCCAGCATGCCGACCATCATGTAGTAGCCGAGGAAGGCTGCCATCAGCAGGTCGGCGGTGGTGAAGCGGTCCCCGACCAGGTGCTGGCGCCCGGCCACCGCCTGCTCCAGAGTGCGCAGCAGGTCGGCCTCGGTGCCGTAGCCGGCCGACAGCGGCCTGGCCAGCGCGCCGGCTTCCTTGGCGGTGAGCAGCGACTCCACCGGCCCGGCGAGGAAGAACAGCCAGCGGTAGTAGCTGCCGCGCTCGGGCGCACCCGGCGGCGGCGCCAGCCCCTTCTCCGGGACCAGGTCGGCCAGGTAGGCGCAGATGGCGGCGTTCTCGGTCACCACCAGGTCGCCGTGGCGGATCGCCGGCACCTTGCCCATCGGGTTGACCGCCAGGTACTCGGGCGACTTCATCGTGGTGCCGAAGTCGAGCACGACCTCTTCGTACGGCAGGCCGGTCTCCTCCAGCATCCAGCGGGTGATGCGCGCCCGGGACAGGGGGTTGGTGTAGAAGGTCAGCGTCTTGCCCATGGTCGTCTCCGTCACTGGAAGGGAATCCAAGTCTGGGACGGGCCTGCTGACAGCTGCTGTCAGCAGCGTGCGAGGGCCTGCTCAGCCCTCGCTGCGGCGCAGGCGCAGCTGTTCCCAGCGGCGCAGCAGCTGGTGGCGGGTCTGGGGATAGCGGCGGCCGGTGTCCTCCAGGTCCAGCACGCGGTCGGCGCGGAAATGGCGGAAGTCGCCGCGTTGCTCGCACCAGGCGGCGATCAGGCGCATGTCGTCGAGGAAGGCCATGGCGAAGGGCCAAACGACGCGCTCGCTCTCGCGCCCCTCGGCGTCGCGGTAGCGCAGGCGCACGGCATGGCCGTCGCGGATCGCGCGGCGCAGCGCCGGCACCCATGGCTCGGGTGCGCGCTGTTGCCAGTACGGTGCGAACAGGCCGCTGGTCTCGATCTCCAGGCGCCGCTCGCCGGGCAGCACGCCGGCGATGCGCGACAGCGCGCGGTTGGCGGCGGCCGCCAGCTCAGGGTCGCAATGCGAGGCCACCCAGCGCGCGCCCAGCACCAGCGCCTCCAGCTCCTCGGCCGGGAACATCAGCGGCGGCATCACGAACCCGGGGCGCAGGCGGTAACCGACGCCGGCATCGCCGTCGATCTGCGCGCCCTGCGAGCGCAGCGCCTCGATGTCGCGGTACACGGTGCGCAGGCTCACGCCCAGGCATTCGGCCAGTTGCGCGCCGCGCACCGCACCACGGCGCTGGCGCAGTTCCTCGAGCATCCGTAGCAGACGGGTGGCGCGCTGGGTCATCCCTACGGCAGGCCTGGCGACGGGATGCCAAGCATAGCCGCGGCGGCGCGGTTGATCGCAGTCAATGCCACGGTCGCGGGCGCATCCGATAACTGCGCCACAGCCCCACCGGAGAAGTCCATGCGCCACCGCAGCACCGTCCTTGCCGCCGCCCTCGCCCTGGCCTGCACCGGCCTGCAGGCCCAGTCGACGCAAGCCGCCGACCAGCCGGACGCGGCCGCGCTGCGCGAGACCGCCAACGCCCTGTTCGGCCCGGTCCCGCACAGGATCGAACAGGTGCGCGGCCAGCAGGTCACCGCCGCCCAGGTGGAACTGGGCAAGTCGCTGTGGTTCGAGCCGCGCCTGTCGCGCAGCCACGTGATCAGCTGCAACACCTGCCACAACGTCGCCACCGGCGGCGCCGACAACGTGCCCACCTCGATCGGCCACGGCTGGCAGAAGGGCCCGCGCAACTCGCCCACCGTGCTCAACGCGGTGCTCAACATCGCCCAGTTCTGGGACGGCCGCGCCGAGGACCTGAAGGAGCAGGCCAAGGGCCCGGTCCAGGCCAGTGTGGAGATGAACAACACGCCCGAGCGCGTGGAAGCCACCCTGCGCAGCATCCCGGCCTACGTGGAAGCGTTCCGCAAGGCCTTCCCGGGCGAGCGCGAGCCGGTGACCTTCGAGAACATGGCACGCGCGCTGGAAGCCTTCGAGACCACCCTGGTGACGCCGGACTCGCGCTTCGACCAGTTCCTCGCCGGCAAGGACAGCCTCGACGCCACCGAGCTGCGCGGCCTGTCGCTGTTCATCGACAAGGGCTGCGCGTCCTGCCATTCCGGTCCCAACGTGGGTGGCCAGGCCTACTTCCCGTTCGGCGTGGTCGCGCGCCCCGGCGCCGACGTGCTGCCGGCCGGCGACAAGGGCCGCTTCGCCGTGACCCAGACCGCCAGCGACGAGTACGTGTTCCGCGCCGCACCGCTGCGCAACGTGGAACTGACCGCGCCCTACTTCCACAGCGGCCAGGTCTGGGACCTGCACCAGGCGGTGGCGATCATGGGCAGCAGCCAGCTGGGCCACGAACTGGACGCGGCCGAGGTCGAGGCCATCGCCCGCTTCCTGAAGACCCTCACCGGGCGCCAGCCGCAGGTGACCACGCCGCTGCTGCCGCCGAGCACTTCCACCACGCCGCGTCCGGAGTGATGCTTGGCGGGCCGGGCGGCCACGCGCCGCCCCGTTCTTCCGGTCCGGCGCCCTGCGGGGCGCCGCCTGTTCCATAGGCAGGTGCTATCGGGAAATTCGCAACTAACAATTTCTCTTGATAGCCCCTGCCAACTAGCCTGTGGCCGTTCGATTCACACCGGCTACGGGCTTGCAGCAGCAGTCCCTTCGCCACAGGCGGCGCGCGGCCCGCGCCGCATCGCATCCACCGCCCGCTCCCCCGTGGGCACGAAGCAGAGGGGCAATCCCAATGACGACCGAGAAGAAGTGTCCGTTCCACGCCGGCGTCGCCGGCACAGGCACCACCAACCGCGACTGGTGGCCGAACCAGCTGCGCCTGGACCTGCTGACCCAGCACTCGGAGCGCTCCAATCCGCTGGGCAAGGACTTCAACTACCGCGAGGAGTTCAGCAAGCTCGACTACGCGGCGCTGAAGAAGGACCTGCTGGACCTGATGACCAGTTCGCAGGACTGGTGGCCGGCCGACTTCGGCAGCTACGTGGGCCTGATGATCCGCATGGCCTGGCACAGCGCCGGCACCTACCGCGTCGGCGACGGCCGCGGCGGCGGTGGCCGCGGCCAGCAGCGCTTCGCCCCGCTCAACTCCTGGCCGGACAACGTCAGCCTCGACAAGGCCCGCCGCCTGCTGTGGCCGGTCAAGAAGAAATACGGACAGAAGATCTCCTGGGCCGACCTGATGATCCTGGCCGGCAACGTCGCCCTCGAGCACGCCGGCTTCCGCACCTTCGGCTTCGGCGCCGGCCGCGAGGACACCTGGGAACCGGACCTGGACGTGTACTGGGGTCGCGAGAAGACCTGGCTGGGCGGCGACGAGCGCTACGCCCGCGGCTCGGAAGGCGTGCCCAAGCCCGAGGGCGACAGCGTGCTGGTGTCCGAGGACGACGCCGACGGCAAGATCCACAGCCGCAACCTCGAGAACCCGCTGGCCGCGGTGCAGATGGGCCTGATCTACGTGAACCCGGAAGGCCCGGACGGCAACCCCGATCCGCTGCTGGCCGCGCACGACATCCGCGTGACCTTCGGCCGCATGGGCATGGACGACGAGGAAACCGTGGCCCTGATCGCCGGTGGCCACACCCTGGGCAAGACCCACGGCGCCGGCCCGGCCGACAATGTCGGCCCGGATCCGGAAGCGGCCGACCTGGAGATGCAGGGCCTGGGCTGGGCCAACAGGTTCGGCACCGGCAAGGGCGCCGACACCATCACCTCCGGCCTGGAGGTGACCTGGACCAGCACCCCGGCGCAGTGGAACAACGACTTCTTCAAGTTCCTGTTCGACTTCGAGTGGGAGCTCACCAGGTCGCCGGCCGGTGCGCACCAGTGGGTGGCCAAGGACGTCGAGCCCTTCATCCCCGGCCCCACCCCGGACTCGCCCAGGCGCAAGCCGACCATGCTCACCACCGACCTGGCGCTGCGCTTCGACCCGGTCTACGGCCCCATCTCCCGCCGCTTCCGCGATGACCCGCAGGCCTTCGCCAATGCCTTCGCCCGCGCCTGGTTCAAGCTGACCCACCGCGACATGGGCCCCAAGGCCCGCTACCTGGGCCCGGAAGTGCCGGCCGAGGACCTGATCTGGCAGGACCCGCTGCCCAGGCCGGTGCACGCCCCCGAGGCGGCCGACATCGCCGATGCCAAGGCGAAGATCGAGGCGCTGGGCCTGCCGGCCGGCGACCTGGTCACCCTGGCCTGGGCTTCGGCCTCCACCTTCCGCGGCGGCGACAAGCGCGGCGGCGCCAACGGTGCGCGCATCCGCCTGGAGCCGCAGCGCGGCTGGCTGGTCAACCAGCGCGCGATCAAGGCGCTGGAGAAGCTGGAGGAGCTGCAGCCGCAGGTGCGGCTGTCGCTGGCCGACCTGATCGTGCTGGCCGGCGGCGTGGCGATCGAGCAGGCGGCCAAGGCGGCCGGCGTCTACGTCGAGGTGCCGTTCGCGCCCGGCCGCGTGGATGCCTCGCAGGAGCAGACCGACGTCGAGGCTTTCCGCCACATGGAGCCGTTCGCCGATGGCTTCCGCAACTACCTCAAGGCCCCGTCCGAAGTGCCGGCCGAGCACCTGCTGGTGGACAAGGCCCAGCTGCTCACCCTGACCCCGCCGGAGATGACCGCGCTGGTCGGTGGCCTGCGGGCACTGGACGCCAGCGGGGACGGCAGCCGCCATGGCGTGTTCACCGAGCGCCCGGGCGTGCTCAGCACCGACTACTTCACCAACCTGCTGGACATGGCCTACGAGTGGACGCCGGTGGACGCGGAGCGCCAGCTGTACGAAGTGCGCGAGCGCAACGGCGGCGCGGTGAAGTGGACCGCGACCCGGGTCGACCTGGTGTTCGGCTCCAACTCGGTGCTGCGCGCCCTGTCGGAGGTGTACGCGTCCGACGACGGCGCGGAGAAGTTCGCCCGCGACTTCGTCGCCGCCTGGACCAAGGTGATGAACCTGGACCGCTTCGACCTGCGCGCCTGAGCCCGCACGCGGCACGCAGCATGCCCCGCCCGGGTTCCGGGCGGGGCTTTTCGTTGGTGCTTATTGGTCGCGCGCGCGCAGGTCGAGCTTGATCCGGCTGTCGCGCTCGCTGGACCAGATCACCGCTTCCTCCGCCGGCTTGCAGCGGCGGTCGCGGCTGGTACCCGGCTGGCCCGGCAGCGCCGGCCCCTTGTCGCCGCCCACCAGGCAATCGGCGGCCATCGGGGCGAGTGGATCGTCCTGGACACTGGCGCAACCGGCCAGGCCCAGCGACAGCACGGCAAGGGCGGACATCCTGCGAAGCATTCGGCAACTCCGGTCGGCGGGAACACGCCCGTTCTACACCGGCACGGGTGCCCGCGCGACAGGCCGGAAGTCAGGGGTGGATCAGAACGCGTCGATGTCGCCCAGGGCCTGGATCAGGCGGCGGGCGCGCTTGTCCGGCTTGTGCTCCGGCGGGCGGTAGCCATCGCGCATGGCGGCGCGCTGCAGCCGCTGCTCCTCGCGCCGCTTCGCCGATTCGGCGCTCTCGGCGTACAACGCCTGCGCCACCGGGGCCGGGCCGCGGGTGTCGCTCAGGCCCAGTACCTGGACCTCGAAGGTTTCCTCGCCGCGGGTCACGCGCAGGGCATCGCCGACCCGGATCGCACGCGAAGGCTTGGCGCGCTGTCCGCCGACCTCGACCTTGCCGGTGTCCACCGCCTGGCGGGCCAGGCTGCGGGTGCGGAAGAAGCGCGCCGCCCACAGCCAGACGTCCAGGCGCACGTGCGCGCCGGCTTCCGTCTCAGCCATGGGAGGCACCAGCGGCGCCCGCGTGGGGCGGGATCATGCAGGCCAGGTTGCAGGTACGGGTGTTCGGCATCGATTGCGTGTACGGCCGGTGCGGATGGCGGCTGCCGGCAGGCCGCGGTACGTCCGCAGTGTGCGCCCGTCGGCGCGGGGACGCCAGCGCGCGGAGGCCACCACGCAAACGGCCGCCCTGGGGCGGCCGTCGCGGACAGCGAAGACGCGGCGGATCAGCCGGCGTTCTTCTCGGCCTTGGCCTTGGCCACGGCAGCCAGGTCTTCCTTGATGCGGGCCGCCTTGCCTTCCAGGCCACGCAGGTAGTACAGCTTGCCGGCGCGGACCTTGCCGCGGCGCTTGACCTCGACCGACTCGATCATCGGGCTGAAGGTCTGGAACACGCGCTCGACGCCGTAGCCGTGCGAGATCTTGCGCACGGTGAAGGACGAGTTCAGGCCGGCGTTCTTGGTGGCGATGACCACGCCTTCGTAGGCCTGCACGCGCTCGCGGTTGCCTTCCTTGACCTTGACGTTCACCACGACGGTGTCGCCCTGGCTGAACTTCGGCAGTTCGCGGTTGATCTGGGCGGACTCGAACTCCGCGATGATGGACTTGTTCAGCTTGCTCATGGTGACCGACTCTTTGTTCGGGTGGGCGTGTCTGGATGACAACTCGGGCTAACGCAGTCGCCGGATTGCGCTGCGCGTTTGTTGTTGTGGATGCCTGCTCCGGCGCCCTTCGGGGCCTGCCTCTTGCAGGAATCGGGCATTGTAGCCGGTCCGCAAGGTCCGTGGCTAGTCACCCCATGGACCGGAACCGGGCAGGGTCAGGCCGGCGGTGCCTCCTGCCCCGCCGGGTCCTGTTCCAGCGCGCGCAGGCCCTCCTCCAGCAGCTTGCGGTCGACCTTGGACAGTTCCCGCCCCTGCAGCAGGTCCGGGCGCCGCAGCCAGGTCCGCACCAGGGCCTGCTGCCGGCGCCAGCGCGCGATCGCAGCATGGTTGCCCGATCGCAGCACCTCCGGGACGGTGCCGTACGCGTGCTCGACCGGGTGGCTGTAGTGCGGGCAGTCCAGCAACCCGTCCTCGAAGCTGTCCTGGGCAGCCGAGCCGGCGTCGTTGAGCGCGCCGTCCTGCAGCCGGGCCACCGCGTCGACCACCACCGCCGCGGCCAGCTCGCCACCGGACAGCACGTAGTCGCCAATCGACAGCTCCTCGTCCACCTCGGCCTGGACCAGGCGCTCGTCGATGCCCTCGTAGCGGCCGCACAGCAGCACCAGGCGCTGCATCGCCGCCAGCTCGCGCACCCGCTTCTGCTCCAGGCGCCGGCCCTGCGGGCTCAGGTAGACCACGTGCACCGGGGTCGGGTCGGCCTGCCGCACCGCCGCCAGGCAGCGCCGCAGCGGCTCCACCAGCATGACCATGCCCGGCCCGCCGCCGAAGGTGCGGTCGTCGGTCTTGCGGTAGTTGCCGTCGGCGTACTCGCGCGGGTTCCAGCCGTGCAACTGCAGCAGCCCGCGCTCGCGCGCGCGCCCGGTCACGCCGAACGCCGTGCAGCGGTCGACCTCTTCGGGGAACAGGCTGACGACGTCAATGCGCATGGAGCGGTGATTGGTGATTCGGGATTCGTGATTCGGAAAAGCGGGAGGCGCTGGCAACCCAGTTCGGCTGGCAATCCGAGCTTATCGCTCTTTCAAATCACCAATTACCAATCACGAATCACGGCCCCTAGAAATCGGGATCCCAGTCGACCGTGATGGTGGCGGTGTCGAAATCCACCGAGGTGACGTAGTCGGGCCGGACGAAGGGGATCATGCGCTCGCGTTCGCCGCGCACCACCAGCACGTCGTTGGCGCCGGTGGACAGCAGGTGCGAAACCTCGCCCAGGGCCACGCCGTCGACGGTGACCACCTTCAGCCCTTCCAGGTCGACCCAGTAGTACTCGCCGGGTGCCGGCGGCGGCAGCGCCTCGCGCGGGACCAGGATCTCGGTGCCGCGCAGGGCCTCGGCGGCATCGCGGTCGTCGCAGCCGGGCAGGGTCGCCACTACGTGCTTGCCGGTGTCGCGCCCCCTGGCCCCGCGCAGCTCGCGCTCGGCGCCGTTGGCCGAACGCAGGATCCAGGGCTGGTAGCGGAAGATCTGCGCGCGCGGCTCGGTCCAGGACTCGAGCCTGACGTCGCCGCGCACGCCGAAGGCGCCCGTCACCCGGCCCAGCAGAATCAGCTTCCGCGGTGCTGGAGTGGGACGCCCTGCGTCGTTCATGTCAGGTACCGGCCGCCGCCAGGGGCGGCCGTCGCCATCAGGCGGCCTGGGCCTGGCCCTGGGCCTTGACCACTTCCTTGTACAGGCTGCGGACCTTGTCCGTCAGCTGCGCGCCGTTGCCCACCCAGTAGTCGACGCGGGCGATGTCCAGCACAACGCGCTGCTCGTTGCCCTGGGCAACGGGGTTGTAGTAGCCGACGCGCTCGATGTTGCGGCCGTCGCGGGCGCTGCGCGAGTCGGTGACGACGATGTGGTAGAACGGGCGCTTCTTGGCGCCGCCGCGGGTGAGACGGATCTTGACCATGTGTTTTTCGTGTTGCCCAGTCGCCAGGATGACGAGGTAAGCCGGCGATTCTAGCCGAACACCGCCGCCAGGGAAACCACCCCACCCCGCCCGGCCGCCTTGCCGGCCACCCCGCCCGGCCGCGACCCGCACCGCTGCGGGCTCCTGCCCCCGCTTCACGGGCGCGCGATCCCTGGTGAATTACGCGCAGCATGACCAAAGTCATGCAACCGCGGCAAACCGCTCCCGTACCATCACCGGGCAGGCGTCGCGCCGGGCGCACAGCCCGGCCAGGGAAAGCGGCGCCGCGACCCCAGGCCTTGCCCCGTACACCTCCCCCACGGCGGGCCCTGCGCCCGCCGCCCTGATGGACTACCGATGAAAAAGCTGCCCCGCCTCCTCAAAGCGCTCCTGGTCCTCGGCCTGGTGCTGGCCCTGGTCCTGCTGTGGCGGGGCTGCTCCGGGAAGGAGGACGCGCCTCCGGGCGGCGGTCGCGGCGGCTGGGGCGAGCGCCCGCCGACCCCGGTGCGCGTGGCCACCGCCGAGCGCGGCCCGCTGGACCTGGAGATCAAGGCGCTGGGCACCGTCACCCCGCTGCGCACGGTGACCGTGCGCCCGCGGGTCGAGGGCGAGCTGCTGCGCATCGCCTTCGACGAGGGCCAGCAGGTCCGCGCCGGCCAGCTGCTGGCCGAGATCGACCCGGCCCCGTTCCAGGTGCGCCTGGCCCAGGCCGAGGGCGCGCAGAAGCAGAACCTGGCCGAGCTGGAGAACACCCGCATCCAGTTGCAGCGCTTCCGCGACCTGGCCGGCGCCAACTACGTCTCCGCCCAGGAAGTGGCCGACCTGCAGGCGCGCGTGCGCCAGTTCGAGGGCCGCCGCGAGAGCGACCAGGCCGCGGTGGACGAGGCCCGCCTGCAGCTGCAGTACACCCGCATCACCGCGCCGATCGACGGCCGCATCGGCCTGCGCACGGTGGACGTGGGCAACCTGGTGCGCGCCGGCGACGAGGGCGGGATCGCCACCATCACCCAGACCCGTCCGATCAGCGTGGTGTTCGCCCTGCCCGAAGGCGTGCTGCCCTCGGTGCAGGCGGCGGTGCGCGGGGGCCAGGCGCTGGCGGTGCAGGCCTGGGACCGCGACGAGCGCCAGCCGCTGGCCAGCGGCACCCTGTCCAGCCTGGACAACCGCATCGACGTGCAGACCGGCACCCTGCGCCTGCGCGCCCTGTTCGAGAACGCGGACGAGTCGCTGTTCCCCAACCAGTCGGTCAACGTGCGCCTGCGCCTGGGCAGCGCGGACGTGGTCTCGATCCCCGATGCGGCGGTGCAGTTCGGCAACCGCGGCACCTACGTGTACGTGGTGGGCGAGGACGACACCGCCAGCGTGCGCGAGGTGAAGCTGGGCGCCAGCCACGAGGGCCGGGTGGCCGTGCTCGAGGGCCTGGCGGACGGCGAGCGCGTGGTGCTCGAGGGCCTGGACCGCCTGCGCGAGGGCGGCAAGGTGCAGGTGGTCGACGCCGACGGCGTGCCTGTCGCGGCCGACGCCGGCAGGCCCATCGACGCCGCGGCTGGTGGCAGCAAGGCGGCCGCCGCGCGATGAACCTGTCCCGCCCGTTCATCCTGCGCCCGGTGGCGACCTCGCTGCTGATGCTGGCGCTGCTGCTGTCGGGCCTGTTCGCCTACCGCCTGCTGCCGGTCTCGGCGCTGCCCCAGGTCGACTACCCGATCATCCAGGTGCTCACCCTGTACCCGGGCGCCAGCCCGGCGGTGACCACCAGCGCGGTGACCGCGCCGCTGGAACGGCGCCTGGGCCAGATCCCGGGGCTGAACCAGATGACCTCCACCAGCTCCGGCGGGGCCTCGGTGATCACCCTGCAGTTCTCGCTGGAGGTGGACCTGGGGGTGGCCGAGCAGGAGGTGCAGGCCGCGATCAATGCCGCCTCCAACTTCCTGCCCGACGACCTGCCGATGCCGCCGGTGTACCGCAAGGTCAACCCGGCCGACACCCCGATCCTGACCCTGGCGGTGACCTCGCCTTCGATGGCCCTGCCCGAGGTCTACGACCTGGTCGACACGCGCATGGCCCAGCGCCTGTCGCAGCTGCCGGGCGTGGGCCTGGTGAGCCTGGCCGGCGGGCAGCGCCCTGCCGTGCGCATCCAGGTCAACCCGCAGGCGCTGGCCGCCGCGGGCCTGGGCATGGGCGACATCCGCCGCGCGATCGGCGCGGCCAACGTGAACATGCCCAAGGGCAGCTTCGACGGCCCCACCCGCGCCACCATGCTCGACGCCAACGACCAGATGCGTTCGGCCGAGGAGTACCGGCAGCTGGTGCTGGCCTGGAACGACGGCGCGCCGCTGCGCCTGGGCGACGTCGCCACCGTGGAGAAGGGGCCGGAGAACAGCCAGCTCGCCGCCTGGTCGGGCAAGGCCCCGGCGATCCTGGTCAACATCCAGCGCCAGCCCGGCGCCAACGTGATCGAGGTGGTGGACCGGATCCACGCCCTGCTGCCGCAGCTGCGCGCCTCGATGCCGGCGGCGGTGGACGTGGCCGTGCTCAGCGACCGCACCGAGTCGATCCGCGCCTCGATCAAGGGCGTGCAGCACGAGCTGCTGCTGGCGATCGGCCTGGTGGTGCTGGTGACCTTCGTGTTCCTTCGCACGGTGCCGGCCACGATCATTCCCTCGATCGCGGTGCCGCTGTCGCTGGTGGCCACCTTCGGGGTGATGCTGCTGGCGGGGTTCTCGCTCAACAACCTGACCCTGATGGCGCTGACCATCGCCACCGGCTTCGTGGTCGACGACGCGATCGTGATGCTGGAGAACATCGCCCGGCGCATGGAGGACGGCGAAGGCCCGATGGAGGCCGCGCTCAACGGCGCGCGCCAGATCGGCTTCACCCTGGTCTCGCTGACGGTGTCGCTGGTCGCCGTGCTGATCCCGCTGCTGTTCATGGGCGACGTGGTCGGCAAGCTGTTCCACGAGTTCGCGATCACCCTGGCGGTGGCCATCGGCATCTCGCTGGTGGTCTCGCTGACCCTGACTCCGATGCTGTGCGCGCGCTTCCTCAAGGCCGGGCACGGCCATGGCGAGGCCGGCGCCGACGGCGCCCAGGGCGACATGTTCGACCGCGTGGTGGCGCTGTACGACCGCGGCCTGCACTGGGTGCTGGCGCGGCAGCCGCTGATGCTGGGCGCCACCGCGGCCACCCTGGCCCTGACCGTCGCGCTGTACATCGCCGTGCCCAAGGGCTTCTTCCCGGTGCAGGACGCCGGCCTGATCCAGGGCATCAGCGAGGCGCCGCAGTCGGTCTCGTTCGAGGCCATGGCGCGCCGCCAGCAGGCGCTGGCCGACGCCATCCTCGCCGATCCGGACGTGGCCACCCTGTCCTCCTTCATCGGCGTGGACGGCAGCAACGCCACGCTCAACAGCGGCCGCTTCCTGATCGAACTCAAGCCGCACGCCGAGCGCAGCGCCGGCGCGCTGGAGATCATCGAGCGGATCAAGCGCCGCGCCGCCGCGGTGCCGGGCATCGACCTGTACCTGCAGCCGGTGCAGGAGCTGAGCATCGAGGACCGGGTCAGCCGCACCCAGTACCAGTTCGCCCTGACCACCCCGGACCTGGACGAGCTGTCGCGCTGGACCGGGGCGATGCTGCAGGCGCTGCGCAAGCACCCGGCCCTGGCCGACGTGGCCAGCGACCTGCAGGACCAGGGCCTGCAGGCCTGGCTGGACATCGACCGCGACGCGGCCGCGCGCCTGGGCGTGTCGGTCTCGGCGATCGCCGACGCGCTGTACGACGCCTTCGGCCAGCGCCAGGTCTCGACCATCTTCACCCACGCCAACCAGTACCGGGTGGTGCTGGAGGCCGATCCGCGCTTCCAGCTGGGACCGGAGGCGATCGGCCGCATCCACGTGGCCACCGCCGACGGCCGGCAGACGCCGCTGTCGGGCCTGGCGCGCGTGGAGACCCGCCCGACCCCGCTGCAGGTCAGCCACCTGGGCCAGTTCCCGGCGGTGACCTTCTCCTTCAACCTGGCGCCGGGCGCCTCGCTGGGCGAGGCGGTGGCGGCGATCGAGCAGGCGCGTGCCGACATCGGCATGCCGGCCAGCGTCGAGCTGCGCCTGCAGGGCGCGGCGCAGGCGTTCCGCAACTCGCTCTCCAGCACCCTGTGGCTGATCCTGGCCGCGGTGCTGGTGATGTACATCGTGCTGGGCGTGCTCTACGAGAGCTTCATCCACCCGGTGACCATCCTCTCCACCCTGCCCTCGGCCACGGTGGGCGCGCTGGCGGCGCTGCTGCTGTCCGGGCGCAGCCTGGACCTGATCGCGGTGATCGGCATCATCCTGCTGATCGGCCTGGTGAAGAAGAACGCGATCATGATGATCGACTTCGCCCTGGAGGCCGAGCGCGAGCAGGGACTGGCGCCGCGCGAGGCGATCCACCGCGCCGCCCTGCTGCGCTTCCGCCCGATCCTGATGACCACCCTGGCGGCACTGTTCGCGGCCATCCCGATGGTGTTCGCCTCCGGCTCCGGCGCCGAGCTGCGCCAGCCGCTGGGCCTGGTGATGGTCGGCGGCCTGCTGGTGAGCCAGGTGCTGACCCTGTTCACCACCCCGGTGGTGTACCTGTTCTTCGACCGCCTCTCGCGCCGCCGCGAGGCGGCGGCCGAAGGCGCCGGCGCGGCGGCCTGACATGCACGAAGGCGCCTCGCCCAACCTGTCGCGGGTGTTCATCGAGCGCCCGGTCGCCACCGTGCTGCTGGCGGTGGCGGTGGTGCTGTGCGGCCTGCTGGCCCTGCGCCAGCTGCCGGTGGCGCCGCTGCCGCAGGTCGACTACCCCGCGATCCAGGTCAGCGCCAGCATGCCCGGCGCCAGCCCCGAGTCGATGGCGGCCACCGTGGCCACCCCGCTGGAGCGGGCGCTGGGCAGCATCCCCGGGATCACCCGCATCACCTCCAGCAGCAACCAGGGCAGCACCCGCGTCGACCTGCAGTTCTCGCTGGACCGCGACATCGACGAGGCCGCGCGCGAGGTCCAGGCCGCGCTCAACGCCGCGCGCGCGCAGCTGCCCTCGGGCATGCCGGGCATGCCGCAGTACCGCAAGATCAATCCGTCGCAGGCGCCGATCATGACCATCGCGCTGAGCTCGGACACGCTCACCCCGGCGCAGGTGTTCGACGTGGCCTCGACCGTGCTGGCGCAGAAGATCGCGCAGGTGCCGGGCGTGGGCGAGGTCGGCGTCGGCGGCGGCTCGCTGCCGGCGGTGCGGGTCTCGCTCAACCCCGGCGCGCTGAACCAGTACGGCATCGCCCTGGAGGACGTGGCCGCGGCGATCCGCAACGCCAACGCGCTGCGCCCGCTGGGCACGGTGGCCCGCGACGACCGCCAGTGGCAGGTCGAGGCCGGGCTGCAGCTGCGCACAGCGGAGGAATACCGCGACCTGGTGGTGGCCTGGCGCGACGGCCGCGCGGTGCACCTGCGCGACGTGGCCCAGGTCGGCGAAGGCACCGAGAACCGCTACGCCTCCGGCTTCCACAACCGCCGCGCGGCGGTGCTGATGATGGTCAACCGCCAGCCGAACGCGAACATCATCCGCACCGTGGACGCGATCCACGGGCAGATGGACACGCTGCGGGCGCTGCTGCCGGCAGGCGTGGACATGAAGGTGGTGATGGACCGCTCGCCGGTGATCCGCGCCACCCTGCGCGAGGCCGAGGCCACCCTGGTGCTGGCGATCGGCCTGGTGGTGCTGGTGGTGCTGGCGTTCCTGGGCAGCTGGCGCGCGGCGCTGGTGCCCTCGCTGGCGATCCCGGTCTCGCTGTTCGGCGCGCTGGCGATCATCTGGCTGGCCGGGTTCTCGCTCAACACGCTGTCGCTGATGGCGCTGATCGTGGCCGCGGTGCTGGTGGTGGACGACGCCATCGTGGTGCTGGAGAACATCTCCCGGCACCTGGCCGCCGGCCTGTCGCCGGTGGCGGCGGCGATGCGCGGCGCCGGCGAGGTCGGCGCCACCCTGCTGTCGATGAACATCGCCCTGGGCGTGGTGTTCGTCTCGATCCTGTTCCTGGACGACTTCGTCGAGAAACTGTTCCGCGAGTTCTCGCTGACCCTGGTGGCGGCGATGGCGGTGTCGGTGGCGGTCTCGCTGAGCTTCACCCCGGCGCTGTGCTCGCGCCTGCTGCGCAGCGCCGGCCCGGACCGGGTGGTGCCGCCGTGGGAGCGGCTGGGCGAGCTGCTGTTCGGCGGCCTGCGCCGGCTGTACCTGCGTTCGCTGGACCGCAGCCTCGCCCGCCTGCCGCTGATGCTTTGCCTGCTGCTGGGCACGGTGGCGCTCAATGCCTACCTGTTCGCCAAGGTGCCCAAGGGCACGGTGCCGCAGCAGGACACCGGCCAGCTGCGCGGCTTCATCCGCGGCGACGACGGCCTCTCGTTCCAGGTGATGCAGCCGAAGATCCAGGCCTACCGCGAGTTCCTGCTGCAGGACCCGGCGATCGCCGACATCGCCGGCTACATCGGCGGCGGCACCGGGGTGAACAACGGCTTCGTGATGATGCAGATGAAGCCGCTGGCCGAGCGCAAGGTCTCCAGCCGCGAGGTGATCGACCGCCTGCGCCGGAACCTGCCCAAGGTGCCCGGCGGCAACCTGTGGTTCTGGGTGGACCAGGACATCCGCATCGGCGGCGGCAACGACGACGGCAACCTGGACCTGCAGCTGCTGGCCGGCGACATCGGGCCGCTGCGCGAGTGGACGCCGAAGGTGCAGGAGGCGCTGGCGGCGCTGCCGCAGCTGGTGGACGTGGACTCCAGCGGCGACGAGGGCATGCGCCAGGTGCGCCTGGAGATCGACCGCGAGGCGGCGGCGCGGCTGGGCGTGGACATGCGCACGGTCGGCACCGTGCTCAACAACTCCTTCAGCCAGCGCCAGGTGGCCACGCTTTACGACAGCCTCAACCAGTACCGGGTGGTGATGGAGCTGGATCCGCGCTACACCACCTCGCCGGAGACGCTGGACCAGGTGTACGTGATCGCCGCCGGCGGCCACCGCGTGCCGCTTTCGGCGATCGCCAGCTGGGGCTACGGCATGGCCCCGGACCGGATCCAGCACCATTCGCAGTTCGTCTCCACCCGGATCAGCTTCGCCCTCGCCCCGGGCGTCACCCTGGGCGAGGCCACCGCGGCGATCGAGGACGCGATGGCGAAGATCATGCTGCCCACCGAGGTCCAGGCCCGGCTCGGCGACGAGGCCGGCAGCCTGCAGGACCTGCGCGACCGCCAGGCGTGGCTGATCCTGGGCGCGGTGCTGGCGGTATACCTGGTGCTGGGCGTGCTGTACGAGAGCCTGGTGCAGCCGCTGGCGATCCTGTCGATCCTGCCTTCGGCCGGGATCGGCGCGCTGGTCGCGCTGCTGCTGTTCGACGGCGAGCTCAACCTGATCTCGCTGCTGGGCCTGTTCCTGCTGGTGGGCGTGGTGATGAAGAACACCATCCTGATGGTGGACTTCGCGCTGGCGGCGCAGCGCGAGGGCCAGCCGGCGCAGGCGGCGATCCTGGAGGCGGCGAAGCTGCGCTTCCGCCCGATCCTGATGACCAGCGTGGCCGCGCTGCTGGGCATGCTGCCGCTGATGCTGGCCACCGGCGAGGGCTGGGAAATGCGCCGCCCGCTGGGCATCGCCATCGTCGGCGGCCTGCTGGTCAGCCAGGTGCTGACGCTCTACACCACCCCGGCGGTGTTCCTGGCCCTGGACCGGCTGCGCGAGCGGATGGCGGGAAGGACGGGATTGGTGGTTCGGGATTCGTGATTCGGGATTCGGGATTGGCAGGAGCGCTTGCTGGTACCGGCCGGGCTGGCGGAAGGGTCGTCGCCCGGATAACCCAAGCGCATCCGGGATCCAGGTGCGATTGCAGGCCCAACCCTGCGCGGCCGCGTCTCCGGGAGTGGGATCCGGATTCGGATTGGTCATGGTCTGCAAGGCCACCATGGATTCCTGGCGACGCAGCCGCCTACGAATCACCAGGCACCAATCACCAATCACCAATCCCGAATCACCAACCACCAATCCCCGTCACGCCAACGGCTCCCAGGGGGCATGGGCGGCGGCGTATGCCAGCAAGGCGTCCAGCTCCGGCGACGGCGCGAATTCCACCGTGTCGATGGCGGCGATGCGCTGCACGCCGCTGGCGTTGGCCGCGAACGCGGCGGCGAAGTCGCCGACCTCGCCCAGCGCGACCGGCCGCACCTGCTGCATGCAGCCCAGGGTCCCAAGCCCGGCCTGCAGCAGCTGCTCGGCGGTGCCGCGCAGGGCCGGGCCCGCCGGCCAGGTGATGCCCCGCCCGTCCCAGAAGCCGATGTTCCAGACCGTGCCTTCCACCACCCGTGCGTCCGCGCCCGTGCCGTCCACGAACAGCGCATCGTCATAGCCGTCCCGCATGGCCAGGCGCCGGTGCTGGAACAGCGGGAAGGTGGCCACGTGCTTGAGGTGCGGGAACGGACGCACGAAGGCGACGCTGCGCACCCGGATCGCCTTGCCCGATGGCCGTGCCGGCGCGGTGGCGGAGACCAGCACGTCCGCCTGCAGCGCGCGCAGCGGCTGGCGGTGGTCGAAACCGCGCGCGAACACGGCCACGCGCAGGGAGCAGTCGCCGCCTTGTTCCGCCGCGGCCTGGGCCATCCAGGCCCGGACCTGGGCCTCATCAAGCGCAGCGTCGAACAGCTCGGCGTTGCCCTGGCCCAGCCGCGCCAGGTGCAGCTCCATGCCCTGGGCGCGGCCACCACGCACCTGCAACGCGGTGAAGTGGCCGTAGTTCACCTGCGCCAGCGCGCGCAGGCCCTCGGGATCGGAGGCGGCCGGGCGGCCGTTGAGCAGGAAGCTGCCCGAAGGCGGCTGCGTCATCGCGTCCTCCATCGTCCTCGACCGGGCCAGCCGGCCGGCGCCGGGGCCGCGTGGCCAGCCCGCGCGTGGATCAGCGGAACGGCATGCGGCCCATGCCGCCCATCATGCCCTGCAGGCCGCGCATCATCCCCTTCATGCCGCCGCGGCCCATCTTCGCCATCATCTTCTCCATCTGCTGGTACTGCTTCAGCAGCTTGTTGACGTCGGCCGGGGTGGTACCCGAACCGCGGGCGATGCGGGCACGGCGCGAGCCGTTGAGCAGGCCCGGGTTGCGCCGCTCCTTGGGGGTCATCGAGCCGATGATGGCGATCATGCGCGGCACCTCGCGGCTCTGCGCCACCTGCTGCTTGAGGTGCTCGGGCACCTGGCCGAGGCCGGGCAGCTTGTCGATCAGGCCGGCGATGCCGCCCATGTTCTGCATCTGCTCCAGCTGGTCGCGCATGTCGTTGAGGTCGAACTTCTTGCCCTTGGCGACCTTGGCGGCCAGTTTGGCGGCCTTCTCCTGGTCGACGGTCTGCTCGACCTGCTCCACCAGCGACAGCACGTCGCCCATGTCGAGGATGCGCGCGGCGACGCGGTCGGGGTGGAACACGTCCAGGCCGTCGACCTTCTCGCCGGTGCCGACGAACTTGATCGGCTTGCCGGTGATGTAGCGCACGGAGAGCGCCGCGCCGCCGCGGGCATCGCCGTCGGTCTTGGTCAGGACCACGCCGGTCAGCGGCAGGGCGTCGGAGAACGCCTTGGCGGTGTTGGCCGCGTCCTGGCCGGTCATGGCATCGACCACGAACAGGGTCTCGGCCGGGTTGACCGCCGCGTGCAGCGCCTTGATCTCGGCCATCATCGCCTCGTCGATGGCGAGGCGGCCGGCGGTATCGACGATCAGCACGTCGACGAAGGACTTGCGCGCATCGGCGATGGCGGCGCGGACGATGTCCTCCGGCTTCTGCCCGGCGTCGGACGGGAAGAACAGCACGCCGGTCTGCTCGGCCAGCGTCTTCAGCTGCTCGATCGCGGCCGGACGGTAGACGTCGGCGCTGACCACCATCACCTTCTTCTTGCGCTTTTCCTTCAGGTGCCTGGCCAGCTTGCCGACGGTGGTGGTCTTGCCGGCGCCCTGCAGGCCGGCCATCAGGAACACCGCCGGGGCCGGGACATTGAGGTTCAGGTCGGTGGCGGACGAGCCCATGACCGCGGTCAGCTCGTCGCGCACCACCTTGATCAGGGCCTGGCCCGGGGTCAACGACTTCAGCACCTCCTGGCCGACCGCGCGCACCTTGATGCGCTGGATCAGGGCCTGGACCACCGGCAGGGCGACGTCGGCCTCCAGCAGGGCGATGCGGACCTCGCGCACGGCCTCGCTGATGTTGGACTCGGTCAACCGGCCGCGGCCACGCAGGCGCTCGAGGGTGCCGGACAGGCGCTGGGTCAGGGATTCGAACATGCAGGCGGACCGGAAGGCGGAAAACGGCCGGCGATTATAGCGGGCGCGGGGCAGTGCCCCCGTCCGTTGCGCCTGCGCACTGTGCCCGGCCGGTTCCGGCCCCGGGCACAGGTTGAACAGGCAATATTTGCGCTTGCAAATATTGCCAGGGCGAGTATCCTCCCGTCCCCATGTCTTCGCCCCCCGTCTGCTCCGGCTCCAGCCTCGGCCTGCTCGTGCGCCAGGTCCGCGACGCCATGCGCGCGCGCTGGCAGCACGAGCTGGTCAAGGTCGGCCACGACCTCACCTTCAGCCAGTTCCTGATCATCAAGAAGCTGTCCGAGGGCGTGGCCAACGCCACCGAGCTGGCGCGCATCGCCGAACTGACCCCGGGCGCCATGACCCGCCTGCTGGACAGGCTCGAGGCCCGCGGCCTGATCGTGCGCGGCGCCGATCCGGGCGACCGCCGCGCGCTCAACATCCGCCTGACCGAAGGCGGCAAGCAGATCGCGCGCGACATCGCCCAGTGCGGCGAGCGGGTCAGCGAGGCCGCCTTCGCCGGCCTGGACGAAGCCCAGCGCGCGCAGTTCGTGCGCCTGCTGGAGCAGGTCCGCGACAACCTTTCCATTCCGGAAACCTGACCGATGCCTGCCCTCCCCCACCCCGGCCGCCGCCTGGCGGCCATCGGTACCCTGTCCCTTGCGCTCGCGCTGGCCGGCTGCGCCAGCACCGGCGGGCTGGAGCCGGCCGCGCAGTTGCGCGATGCCGACACCCATGCCGCCGCGCGCAGCCTGGACGGCGCGCCCACCAGCCCGGCCGCGTTCCCGCGCCAGGACTGGTGGCGCGCCTTCGGCGACCCGCAGCTGGACACGCTGGTCGCCGAGGCCCTCGACGGTAGTCCCTCGCTGGTGGCCGCCGACGCCCGCCTGCGCAAGGCCCGCGCCCAGGCCGGCCTCGCTTCCGCCGCGCGCAAGCCGACCGTGGCCGGCAGCGCGCAGTACGCGGTGGCCCAGCTGCCCGAGGGCCTGGCCGGCGAGGAGCTGGGCGGCCAGCTGATGCACAACGCGGTGCTGATGCTCAACTTCGACTGGCCGCTGGACGTGTGGGGCGGCAGGCGCGCCGACTACGAGGCTGCGCTGGGCGAGGCCCGCGCCAGCCAGATCGAGGCCCAGGCCGCACGCCTGTCCCTGGCCGCGAACGTGGCGCGCAGCTACATCGCCCTGGCCCAGGCCCACGAGGCGCACGACATCGCCCTGCGCGAGCAGCAGCGCAGCGAGCGCCTGCTGCAGCTGGGCCGCCAGCGCGTGGACGCCGGCATCGACGGCGCGCTGTCGCTGCGCAACGCCGAGACCGCCATCGCCACGGCCAAGGCCCAGGTGGAGGCGGCGCAGCAGCAGATCGACGCCCTGCGCACTGCCCTCGCCGCGCTGCTGGGCCAGGGCCCGGACCGCGGCCTGGACATCGCCCGCCCACGCCTGCTGCAGGCTCCCGCGCCGGCGCTGCCGGGGGTGCTGCCGAGCGAACTGCTGGGCCACCGCCCCGACGTGGTCGCCGCGCGCTGGCGGGTCGAGGCCGCGGCGCAGGGCATCAAGTCGGCCAAGGCCACCTTCAGGCCCAGCATCGACCTCAGCGGCCTGGTCGGCCTGGCCGCCACCGACTTCGCCGACCTGTTCGACGGCGACGCCGTGCTCGGCTTCGGCGGCCCGGCAATCAGCCTGCCGATCTTCGACGCCGGCGCGCGCCGCAACCGGCTGGATGCGCGCAATGCCGACTACGACCTGGCCGTGGCCCGCTACAACCAGGGCGTGGTCGATGCCCTGCACGAGGTGACCGACGCAGTCCAGGCGATCCGCTCGCTGGACGCGCAGGAACGCTCGCTGCAGGAGGCGCGCGCCTCCGCCGAGGCCGCGCTGCAGCTGGCCGAGGCCCGCTACCACGCCGGCATCGGCAGCCAGCTCGAGGTGCTGTCCGCGCAGCGTCCGCTGCTGCAGGTCGAGCAGCAGCTGGCGGCGCTGCGCGCGCAGCGCTACCTGGCCGCGGTCGACCTCGACCGCGCGCTTGGCGGCGGCCTGTCCTTCGACGCGCCCGCTACCGCATCCACCGCCTCCGAACCGAACTCCTGAGCCCCCCACGCCCATGACCACCGAAACCAATCCGCAAGTGACCGCGCCGGCCGCGCCCGCCAGCAATGGCAAGCGCCAGCGCGCCCTGAAGATCCTGCTGCTGGTCGTGGTCCTGGCCGGCGCCGCCTGGCTGGCCTGGTACCTGCTGTACGCCCGCTGGCACGAGGACACCGACGACGCCTACGCCCAGGGCAACGTGGTGAGCGTGGTGCCGCAGACCGCCGGCACCGTGGTCGGCATCCAGGCCGACGACGGCGACCGGGTCGAGGCCGGCCAGGTGCTGGTGCAGCTGGACCCGAACGACGCCCAGGTCGCCTACGACCAGGCCGTGGCCAACCTGGCCGCGACCGTGCGCCAGGTGCGCGGTTACTTCGGCAGCGCCGACGCTGCCCAGGCCGAACTGCGCGCGCGCCAGGTCGCGGTCGAGCAGGCACGCGCCGACGTGAAGCGCCGCGAGGGCCTGGTCGCCAGCGGCGCGATCTCGCGCGAGGAACTGGCCCACGCCCGCGACGTGCTCGCCGCCGCCGAGGCCGCGCTGGGCACCGCCCGGGGCAACCTGCAGCGCAGCCGCGCCCTGGTCGATGCCACCACCGTGCAGGAGCAGCCGCAGGTGCAGGCCGCCGCCTCGCAGCTGCGCCAGGCCTACCTGGAACTGCAGCGCACCGCGATCGTCGCCCCGGTGTCCGGCTACGTGGCCAGGCGCCAGGTGCAGCTGGGCCAGCGCGTGCAGCCCGGCGCCACGCTGATGACCGTGGTGCCGCTGGAGCAGATGTGGGTGGAGGCCAACTTCAAGGAAACCCAGCTGGCGCGCATGCGCATCGGCCAGCCGGTCGAGGTCAGGGCCGACCTGTACGGCGGCAGCGTCCGCTACCAGGGCAAGGTCGCCAGCCTCGGCCTGGGCACCGGCAGCGCGTTCTCCCTGCTGCCGGCGCAGAACGCCTCGGGCAACTGGATCAAGATCGTGCAGCGCGTGCCGGTGCGGATCGAGCTGGACCCGCAGCAGCTGGCCACCCATCCGCTGCGCCTGGGCCTGAGCATGCATGTCGACGTGGACGTGCGCGATGACAGCGGCCAGGTGCTGGCGCAGTCGCGCGGCGAAGGCGAGCCGCGCTTCTCCACCGCCGTCTACCGCAGGCAGCTGGACGAGGCCAACGCGCTGATCACCCGGATCATCGAGCAGAACCTGCCGCGCGCGCACGGCTGACGGACGCCCTCCCCCATGTCCTCCACCGCCGCCACCGCCCCCGGATCCGGCGCCGCGCCACGCGCGGCCGCCGCGGCCCAGCCATTCCGTCCGCCCAGCGTGGCCCTGGCCACCCTGGGCCTGGCGCTCGCCTCGTTCATGCAGGTGCTGGACACCACGATCGCCAACGTCTCGCTGCCGACCATCTCCGGCAACCTCGGCGCCAGTGCCAACCAGGCGACCTGGGTGATCACCTCGTTCGCGGTCAGCAACGCCATCGCCCTGCCGCTGACCGGCTTCCTCAGCCGCCGCTTCGGCGAGGTGCGCCTGTTCCAGTGGGCGACCCTGGCCTTCGTCGTCGCCTCCCTGCTGTGCGGCATCTCGCAGAGCATGGGCATGCTGGTGGTCTCGCGCGCCCTGCAGGGCTTCGTCTGCGGCCCGATGTACCCGGTGACCCAGGCCCTGCTGCTGTCGATCTATCCACCGGCCAAGCGCGGCCAGGCCATCGCCCTGCTGGCGATGGTCACCGTGGTCGCGCCGATCGCCGGCCCCATCCTCGGCGGCTGGATCACCGACAACTACAGCTGGGAGTGGATCTTCTTCATCAACGTGCCCATCGGCCTGTTCGCGGCCTGGGTGGTGAGCTCGCAGATGAAGGGCCGGCCGGAGCGCACCGAGCGGCCGAAGATGGACTACATCGGCCTGGCCACCCTGGTGCTGGGCGTGGGCGCGCTGCAGATCATGCTCGACCTCGGCAACGAGAAGGACTGGTTCCAGTCCACCGAGATCGTGGTCCTGACCATCATCGCGGTCGTGGCGCTGGCGGTGTTCGTGATCTGGGAACTCACCGAGAAGGACCCGATCGTCAACCTGCGCCTGTTCCGCCACCGCAATTTCGCCGCCGGCACGGTGGCGATGGTCACGGCCTACGCCGCGTTCTTCGCGATCGGCCTGATGGTGCCGCTGTGGCTGCAGCGGAACATGGGCTACACCGCGATCTGGGCCGGCTTCGCCACCGCGCCGATCGGCATCCTGCCGGTGCTGCTGACGCCGTTCGTGGGCAAGTACGCCACCCGCTTCGACCTGCGCATGCTGGCCAGCCTGGCATTCGTGGCGATGGCCACCACCAGCTTCATGCGCGCAGGCTTCAACCTGGACGTGGACTTCGAGCGGGTGGCGATCATCCAGCTGGTGCAGGGCATCGGCGTGGCGCTGTTCTTCATGCCGGTGCTGACCATCCTGCTGTCGGACCTGGAGCCGCACGAGATCGCCGCCGGCTCCGGCCTGGCCACCTTCGTGCGCACCCTGGGCGGCAGCTTCGCCGCCTCGCTGACCACCTGGGCCTGGAACCAGCGCACCACCATCCACCATGCGCGCCTGACCGAGCACCTGCCCGCCAGCGACGAAGGCGTGCGCCAGCTGGCGATCCAGCTGGGCCAGGGCGACCTCACCCGCGGGGCGCTGATGCTCAACCAGGAGATCGGCCAGCAGGCCGCGCAGATCGGCTTCAACGAGATCTTCCACCTGCTTGGCATCATCTTCCTGGCGGTGATCGTGCTGGTGTGGTTCGCGCGGCCGCCGTTCACGGCCAAGGGGCCGCGGCCGGTGGGCGGCGACCACTGAGCGCGCCCGCCGCCGCGGCGGGCGCGCAGCACGGCCACACACAGTGCCGCCCCGGGCACCGCGCCAGGCTGGCATGATGGCCGGCCCATCCCTCCCGCGCCGCCGCCAGCGGTGACGCCGCGACGCTGCCTTGGCGCCCGCCGTGGCGGTCAAGGCAACCCATGACATTCCGGTTGGCCGCGGCGCTATGCGACACTCACGCGATGACAATCGTTCTCATTGCCGCACTTGCCTACCTGACCGCCGCGGGCCTGCTGTTCCGCGCCATGGGCCAGGGCCGGCCGCAGCCGGGACGCGCCTGGCTGACCGCGGCGGCACCGGCGGTCCTGCTGCACGCCGCCTACCACCTCCTCGTCGCCTGGCGCACGCCCGGCGGCCCGGACATGCACTTCTTCTCCGCCCTGTCGCTGGTGGGCATGGGCATGGCCGGCATGACCATGCTGGTGGGCGCGCGCGGACGCATGGCCGCGCTGGGCGTGTTCGCCTTCCCGCTGGCGGCGGCGCTGCTGGTCGCCTACCACCTGCACGGGCACACCACCTCGACGGTGCTGGGCTGGCGCCTGCAGCTGCATGCCTGGCTGGCGCTGCTGGCCTACGCCACCCTGGCCATCGCCACGGTGCTGGCGGTGATGCTGCGCATCCAGGAGCGCGCGTTGCGCCGGCGCACCTTCAGCACCTGGCTGCGCTCGCTGCCGCCGCTGACCGAACTGGAGTCGCTGCTGTTCCGCACGATCGGCGCCGGCTTCGCCCTGCTGAGCCTGACCCTGCTGACCGGCGTACTTTTCGTCGAGGACTTCCTGTCCCAGCACCTGGTGCACAAGAGCGTGCTGAGCATGCTGTCGTGGCTGGTGTTCGGCGGCCTGCTGCTGGGCCGCTGGCGCTACGGCTGGCGCGGCGTGCGCGCGGTGCGCTGGACCCTGACCGCGATGGTGCTCCTGCTGCTGGCCTTCTTCGGCAGCAAGTTCGTGCTGGAACTGGTGCTGGGCAGGCCCTGAACCGCCATGCGCTCGACCGCACGGCGCCCGCACCGGCCCACCCGTAGCCGGCCCGCTCCCCGCGGGGCGGCGGTCCTGGCCGCGGCCCTCGCCGCGCTGCTGCCCCCGGCATCGGCGCTGGCCACGCCGCCGGATGCCGGCCAGGTGCAGCGCCAGGCCGAGCGCGCGCTTGGCATGGCGCCGGTGGCGCCGCCCGCGCCCGCGACGCGCGAACAGCCCGCGGCCGACGAAGCCGGGCCGCGGTTCGAGGTCCGCCGCTTCCGCCTGGAAGGCGCCACCCTGCTGCCGGAGGCGACCCTGCAGGAAGCGCTGGCGCCCTGGCGCGACCGCCCGCTGCGCTTCTCCGACCTGCAGGCGGCCCTGCGCCGGATCGTGGCGCTCTACCGCGCCCACGGCTGGTTCGCCCGCGCCGAACTGCCGGAACAGGACATCACCGACGGCACGGTCGTCGTGCAGGTGCTGGAAGGCCGCCTTGGCCGGATCGGCGTGCTGGACGCAGGCAGCCGCGCGCGCGGCGACTTCGTGGCCGCCATGGCCGGCCGCGGCCTGCGTGCCGGCGAGCCCTATCCCATGTGGCGGCTGGAGCGCGGCCTGCTGCTGGCCAACGACCTGCCGGGCGTGTACGTCGACGGTGTGCTGCAACCCGGCCAGGAACCGGGCACCAGCGACCTGGTGCTGCAGGTCGAGGACGGCCCGCTGTTCGGCGGCAGCCTCGCGGTCGGCAACGACGGCAGCCGCTACACCGGGCGCGCGCAGGCGATCGGCCGGCTGACCGTGGACAACCCCAGTGGCTACGGCGACCAGCTCGGCGCCACCGTGATGCGCGGCGAGGAGCTGGAGTACGCCGGCGCCAGCTACACCCTGCCGCTGGGCGCCAGCGGCCTGCGCGGTAGCCTCGGCTATACCGACCTGCATTACCGCCTGGGCAAGGAGTTCGAGGAGCTGGAGGCGCGCGGCGCCTCGCGCCTGTACCGCGCCGGCGTGAGCTATCCCCTGCTGCGCAGCGAGGCGGCCAACCTCGAGATGGAGCTGGCCTGGGCCCGGCGCCTGCAGGAAGACGCCAGCCTCGGCGAGGAGCTGCGCCGGCGCCGCCTGCACGACCTAACCCTGAGCCTGTTCGGCGATGCCGTGCACGCCGGCAGCGGCCATACCGCCTGGATCCTGGACCTGGCCCATGGCCGCGTGCGCCTGGGCCTTCCGGTCGAGCTGGAGTTCGACAGCGCCGGCGTGCACGGCGATTTCTCCCTCGCCCGGCTGGAGCTGCGCCACGACCGCTGGCTTGGCCGGGACTGGTACCTGCGCGCGCGCGTCAACGGCCAGTGGGCCGACGGCAACCTCGATTCCTCGCAGCAGTTCGTGCTCGGCGGCCCCTCGGGCGTGCGCGGCTATCCGGTCAACGAGGCGCCCGGCGACAGCGGCGCGCTGGCCCAGCTGGAACTGCACCGGGTGTTCCCGGCGCCGGGCAGCAGCGAGGTCGACGCCTTCCTGTTCGCCGACGGCGGCCGCATCCGCGCGCGCCAGGATCCCTGGGACCCGGCGCTGGTCAACCGCTACGGCCTGGCCGCGGCCGGGCTGGGCCTGCGCTGGTACCGCCGCGGCACCACCCTGGGCCTGGCGCTCGCCGCACCGCTGGGCGACAACCCGGGCGGCCTGGACGGCGCCAACCAGGATGGCACCCGCCGCGGGCCGCAGCTATGGTTCAACCTGCGCCAGCGCTTTTCGCCATGACCCACCGCTCCGGCCCTAGCGAGTACACCGCCATGCGCCCGACCCGCATCCATGTCCTGTGCCTGGCCACGGCCGCCACCCTGGCGCTTGCGGCCGGCGCCGGCGCGCAAGAGCGCGATGCCCTGCCGCAGGACGGGCGCGTGGTCGCCGGCAAGGCCGACCTGGCCCGCCACGAGCGCAGCCTCACCATCACCCAGCACAGCCAGCGCGCGATCCTGGAATGGCGCAGCTTCGACATCGGCGCCGATGCCGCCGTGCACTTCGTCCAGCCCGATGCCTCGGCGGTGGTGCTCAACCGGGTGCTGGGCGGGCAGCCTTCGCGCATCGCCGGCCGGCTTTCCGGCAACGGCCACGTCTACCTGGTCAACGCCGCCGGCGTGCTGTTCGCGCCCGGCGCGCAGGTGGACGTGGGCCGGCTGGTGAGCACCGGCCTGGACATCGCCGACAGCGAATTCATGGCCAGCGACGGCCGCTTCGACCAGGCCGCTCCGGAAGGCCTGCTGCCGATGGCGCCGAGTGCAGGCAATCCGCCGCTGCCCCTGCGGGTCGCCGATCCGCAAGCGGAAGATGCCGAACCGCCGGCCGGCGCAGGCGCCGCGCCCGGCCGCGGCCTGCTGACCCTGGATGCGGGTGCCGGCGGGCACCTGCGCATCGGCCTGCAGCCGGAGCAGGTGCAGGCGCTGGTCGACGAGGGCGGCCTGCAGGAGGATGGCGGGGACCTGGTGCTGTCGGATGCCGGCAGCGCCGCCCTGGTTTCCAGCGCGGTGGCCACGGGCACCACGCCGCAGGCGCGCGGCGTGGCCGTGCGCGACGGTCGGGTGCTGCTGGTGGCCGTTCCCGCCGGCGCCGCCCCGGCGGCGCCGCAGGCCTCCGCACCCGGCCGGCCCTGAGGCGCTGCCGCGCTCAGGCGTGTTCCAGCGCGTCGGCCAGGCGCTCGACCGCGATCACTTCCAGGTCCTTGTACTTCGTGCCGCCACGCGGGGCGTTGGCCCTGGGCACGATCGCGCGCCGGAAGCCATGCGTGGCCGCCTCGCGCAGGCGCTCCTCGCCGTTGGGGACCGGGCGGATCTCGCCGGACAGGCCGACCTCGCCGAAGGCGATGGTCTTGTCCGGCAACGGCCGGTCGCGCAGCGAGGACAGCACCGCCAGCAGCACCGGCAGGTCGGCCGCGGTTTCCTGCACGCGGATGCCGCCGACCACGTTGACGAACACGTCCTGGTCGCCGACCGCCACGCCGCCATGCCGGTGCAGCACCGCCAGCAGCATGGCCAGGCGGTTCTGCTCCAGGCCCACCGCGACCCGGCGCGGGTTGGACAGCGGCGAGGAATCCACCAGCGCCTGCACCTCCACCAGCAGCGGACGGGTGCCCTCGCGGGTCACCATCACGCAGCTGCCGGGCTGGCGCGCGCTGCCGGAGAGGAAGATCGCCGAAGGGTTGGGCACTTCCTTCAGGCCCTTCTCGCCCATCGCGAACACGCCCAGCTCGTTGACCGCGCCGAAGCGGTTCTTGAACGCGCGCAGCACGCGGAAGCGGCTGCCGCTCTCGCCCTCGAAGTACAGCACCGCGTCGACCATGTGCTCGAGCACGCGCGGGCCGGCGATGCCGCCCTCCTTGGTGACGTGGCCGACCAGGAACACCGCGGTGCCGGTCTCCTTGGCGTAGCGCACCAGGCGCGCGGCGCTCTCGCGCACCTGGCTGACCGAGCCCGGCGCGGCGGTCAAGGTCTCGGTCCACAGGGTCTGCACCGAGTCGGCCACGATCAGCCGCGGCTTGGCCTCCGCCGCGTGCCGCAGGATCGATTCGACCCCGGTCTCGGCCAGCGCCTGCAGGTTGTCCAGCGGCAGGTCCAGGCGCACCGCGCGCCCGGCCACCTGGGCCAGCGATTCCTCGCCGGTGACGTACAGCGCCGGCAGCTGCGGGGCCATCTTCGCCACCGCCTGCAGCAGCAGGGTGGACTTGCCGATGCCCGGGTCGCCGCCGACCAGCACCACCGCGCCCTCGACCAGGCCGCCGCCCAGGACCCGGTCCAGCTCGCCGATGCCGGTGGACACGCGCACCTCGGCGGCCTGGGTGACGTCCTTCAGCGCGGTGACCTTCGGCGGGTCGACCTTGCCGGCCCAGCCGCTGCGGCGCGCCGCCGGCGTCGCCGTGCCCGCGGCGGAGGCCGGCTCCAGCACCACCTGCGAGAGCGAGTTCCAGGCACTGCACTCGCCGCACTGCCCTTGCCACTTGCTGTACTCGGCGCCGCATTCGCCGCACACGTAGGCGGTGCGCGCCTTGCCCGGTTTCGCCATGGCCATCGATGCCTTTCGTCCAACGAGGGCGGCAGCATACCCGCCGCGGTTCGCGCCGGCTGAGACGCACGCGCCCGGCCGGGCAGGCCAAGGCAGGCGGCCCGCCGCCGCGCGCACCGCCGATGCCCCGTCCCCGGCCCCGCTGGCCTGCGCGGCGCCTGTCCGGTTAGAATCGCGCCCCCCGGCCGCTGCGGCGCCCGGCCTGCCGGAATAGCTCAGTTGGTAGAGCGGCGCATTCGTAATGCGTAGGTCGTAGGTTCGAATCCTATTTCCGGCACCAATCCCGAACGCCCGGCCCCGTGCCGGGCGTTCGTCCTTCCGGCCGCCCTAGCCTTCCACCTCCGCTCCCGGCGGCGTCATCGCCAGCGGCCCGGATCCAGCCATCAAGCGACGGCACTCCAGGCCCGGGCAGCCGCTGATTGCAGCCGGCGCGCCAACAGAGGGCACCTGGAGGCTCCTCCTCTTCCCGCCCGGACCGGCCAGCCGGTCATCCTTCCGGGAACAGCCCGCCCTGCAGCGCCGGATAGACGAGGCCATCGCCGGCCGGGCGCGCATCGGGGTTGCCGGGGTGCGGCTGCGCCGGGCCGGCGTCGAGGATGTGCAGGACCTGCCAGCCGCGGTGCTGCAGCAGGTCGGAGAGCAGGCGGCGGTGGCAGCGCCACCACACCGCCTCGGCGCACATCAGCGCGGTGCGTTGCGTGGCTGCCAGTTCCAGTGCCGCGGCCAGGCCCTCGCCGAATTCGGTGCTGGCCATGTGGTCGGCGTAGCCGCGGAAGCCGGCATTGCGCCAGGCGGCGTTGGGCGAATCCGGCCGCGGTGCGCGGCGCCCGCCCAGCTGCGGCAGCCAGCGGTAGCCGATCCCGGCCTGCGGCAGCGCGCGGGCCAGGGCGTCGCTGGCGAACCATGGGTAGCGCCGCGAGCCCGGGTAGCGGCGCACGTCGGCGATCGCGCCGATGCCGTGCGCGCGCAGCAGCTCCAGGAACGCCTCCCACTCCAGGGTGGAATGGCCGACGGTCCAGATGGTCGGCGCCGCCGGGTCCTGCCTGTCGTGCTGCCGTTGCGCCATGTCGTCCGCCGCCAGGGATCCGGCCGCCAGCATGGTCCCCGCCCGGTGAAAGCACGGTCGCCCGTGCGCCGCGCGCCCGGTGCTAACGTAACCGCCCCATCCGCGACCCGACCGTCCATGCACCGGACCGCCTTCCTGCTGCGCCCGCTCCTGCTGCTCTGCCTCGTCCTCGGCGCGCCAGCCCTGGCCGACGAGCCCGACGTGGACGCGGGCCGGCGCCAGCTGGAGACGATCGCCACCCGCCTGGAGCGCTACGAGCACGATGCCGAGCTCGCCAAGGCGCGCGAGGCGGTGCTGGAGATCCAGGCCGCGGCGCAGGCGCTGATCGACGGCCGCACCCCGGAGCTGCAGAGCCTGGACGCGCGCCTGGCCGAACTGGGCGAGGTGCCGGAAGGCCAGGACGAACCCGGCGACGTGGCCCGCGAGCGCCGCGCCCTGCAGGACCAGCGTGCGGCGGTGGATGCGGAACTGCGCCAGGCACGGCTGGCGGTCGTGGAAGGCACGCAGCTGCTGGAGCGCATCGCCACGCTGCGCCAGCAGCGCTTCTTCGGGATGCTCTCGGAGCGGACCACGCCGCCGTGGCGGCCGGCGTTCTGGCGCCAGCTCGCCGCCAGCGCCCCGCGCGACCTGGGCCGGGTGCGCAAGCTGTGGCACGCCGTCGTCGAGGCCAGCCGCGAACACTGGAAGGCGGCCGGCCTGCAGCCGCTGGTGAGCCTGGGCCTGGCCGTGCTGCTGGCGGCCGGAGCCTGGTGGCTGGGCCGCCGGATCCCGGAGCTGGCCACCCGGCACGTGCCGCCGGGCCGCCTGCGGCGCTCGGCCCCGCCGACGCTGCGGGTGCTGCTGGCACTGGTCGCAGCGCTGTGCGTGGCGCAGCTGGTACGCGGCGCGCTGCTGCCGAATGCGCCGCCGGCCGCGGTGGCGGCGCTGGCCGGGCATGCGCTGGCGCTGGCGGTGTTCGTGGCGGTGGCCACCGCCCTGGGCAGCGCGCTGCTGTCGGTGGACCGGCCCTCGTGGCGCCTGCCGGCGATCTCCGACGCCGGCGCCAGGGCGCTGCGCGTGTTCCCGCTGCCGGCGGCGCTGGTGATCGCCCTGGCCAGCCTGGGCCAGGAGGTGGTCCGGCTGGCCGCGACCAGCCTGGACCTGGCGGTGGCCATCACCGGCCTGTCGGCGGCGCTGTGCGTGGCGCTGGTGCTGGTGGTGCTGCTGCGGATCCAGCGCCTGCAGCCGCTGGCCGACGCGGGCGACGCGCCGCCGGTCCACTTCCGGCCGTGGATGAACGTGGCCGTCAGCCTGGGCTGGATCGGCAACGCGGTCGCGTTCCTGGGCCTGGTGGCCGGCTACGTGGCGCTGTCGGCCTTCGTCGGCATGCAGGTGATCTGGGCGGTGATGGTGGCCGCCACGGCCTGGCTGGCGATGCGCTTCGTCGACGACCTGGTGTGCACGGTCCTGGCCTCGCGCGGCGCCGCCGGCAGGCGCATCAACACCCGCTTCGGGATCGAGCCGCGCCTGGTGGACCGCGCCGCGGTGCTGCTGTCGGTGGCCTTGCGCGCGGTGGTCGCGCTGGCGGCGCTGATCGCGCTGGCCATGCCCTGGGGCGCCGGCGGCACCGACCTGGTCGACCGCAGCATGCAGCTGCTGCGCGGCATCACCATTGGCGAGCTGGTCCTGAGCCCGCGCAACATCGTCCGCGCCCTGCTGGTGTTCGCCGGCGCCAGCCTGCTGCTGCACCTGTTCCGGCGCTGGCTGGAACGCCGCCTGCTGCCGACCACGCGCATGGACGAGGGCATGCGTGCCTCGGTCGCGACCCTGGTCGGCTACGCCGGCATGGTGCTGGCGATCGCGATGGCGCTGGCGGCGATCGGGGTTGGCCTGGAGCGGATCGCGTGGATCGCCAGCGCGCTGTCGGTGGGCATCGGCTTCGGCCTGCAGGCGATCGTGCAGAACTTCATCTCCGGCCTGATCCTGCTGGCCGAGCGCCCGGTCAAGGTCGGCGACTGGGTGGTGGTGGGCGACGCCGAGGGCGACATCCGCCGGATCAACGTGCGCGCCACCGAGATCCAGACCGGCGACCGCACCACGGTGCTGGTGCCCAACTCCGAGCTGATCACCAAGGCGGTGCGCAACCGCACCTACGCCAACGCCGAGGGCCTGGTGAAGATCCAGCTGCCGATGCCGCTGTCGACCGACCCGGACCGGGTGCGCGACCTGCTGCTGGAAGTGTTCCGCGAACACCCGGCGATCCTGGAAACGCCCGCGCCCTCGGTGGCGATCGACAACATCACCAACGACCGCATCGTGTTCAGCGCCAGCGGCTACGTGCCCTCGCCGCGCCAGGCCTCGGCCACGCGCAGCGCGCTGCTGTTCGAGATCCTGCGCCGGCTGCGCGCGCAGGAGATGCCGCCGGGCTGAGCCGGCGCGCCGCGCTCAGTCGACCAGGCGCAGGCGCAGTTCCTTCGGCAGGGCGAAGACCATGTTCTCCGGCTCGCCCTCCAGCTCGGTGACGCCGCCGGCGCCCAGCTCGCGCAGGCGCTCGATCACCCCGTCCACCAGCACCTGCGGCGCGGAGGCGCCGGCGGTCAGGCCGACCCGCTGCTTGCCGGCGATCCAGGCCGGATCGATCTCGTGGGCGCCGTCGATCAGGTACGACTCCACGCCCTCGCGCCGGGCCAGCTCGGCCAGGCGGTTGGAGTTGGAGCTGTTGGGCGAGCCGACCACCAGCACCAGGTCGCAGCGGCGCGCCAGTTCGCGCACCGCATCCTGGCGGTTCTGGGTGGCGTAGCAGATGTCGTCGTTCTTCGGCCCCTGGATCGCCGGGAAGCGGCGCTGCAGGGCCTCGATGATGCCGCGGGTATCGTCCACCGAGAGCGTGGTCTGGGTGGTGTAGAACAGGTTCTCCGGCTGGCGCACCTCCAGCCTGGCCACGTCCTCCACGCCTTCCACCAGGTAGATGCTGCCGCCGCCGCACTGGGCGTCCCACTGGCCCATCGTGCCCTCGACCTCCGGGTGGCCGGCGTGGCCGATCAGGACCACGTCGCGCCCGGCGCGGCAGTGGCGCGCCACCTCCAGGTGCACCTTGGTCACCAGCGGGCAGGTGGCGTCGAACACCTTCAGCCCGCGGCGCGCGGCCTCGTTGCGCACGTCCTTGGACACGCCGTGGGCGCTGAAGATCACGGTGTTGCCGTCGGGGACCTCGTCCAGCTCCTCGACGAAGATCGCGCCGCGGGCGCGCAGGTCGTCGACCACGAAGCGGTTGTGCACCACCTCGTGGCGCACGTAGATCGGCGCGCCGAGGGTCTCGATCGCGCGCTTGACGATCTCGATCGCGCGGTCGACGCCGGCGCAGAAGCCGCGGGGGTTGGCGAGGATGACGTCCATGGGCGGGATTATCCGATATCCGGGCCGCGGCGGCCGGCCGCGGCGCCGGCGGGGTTCAGGAAGCCGGCTTGCGGCGGGCGCCGGCCAGGCCGAACAGGGCGATGCCGATCGCGCCGCCGACCACCGCGCAGTCGGCGATGTTGAACGCCGGCCAGTAATAGTCGCGCCAGTGCCACTGGATGAAATCGACCACGTGGCCGTGGACCAGGCGGTCGATCACGTTGCCCAGGGCGCCGCCGATCACCAGCGCGTACGGCAGGGCCTGGCGCCAGTCGCCGCGCGGGGTGCGCCACAGCCACCAGCCCATCAGCCCGCTGATGGCGAAGGCCAACACGCTGAAGAACACGATCTGCCAGCCGCCAGCGTTGGCCAGGAAGCTGAACGCCGCGCCGGTGTTGTAGGTGCGGTACCAGTTCCAGAAGCCCTCGATCACCGGCACGGCGGTGAACTCGGGCAGGCTGGACAGCACCCAGGCCTTGCTCCACTGGTCCAGCACGATCCCCGCCGCCGACAGCAGCAGCCACGGCAGCGCGTTCGGGCGCGGGGCGGGACGCGGGCTCAGAACCACCTCCGCGCTTCGCCCGGGCCCTCGATGTTGGACACGCAGCGGCCGCAGGCCTCCGGGTGCCCCGGATGCGTGCCGACGTCGGCGCGGTAGTGCCAGCAGCGCACGCACTTGGGCTTGCTGGTGGGCTGGGCGGTGACGAAGATGCCGTCGGTCTGCGCCGGCACCACGGTCACGTCGCCGCTGATGAACAGGAAGCGCAGTTCCTCGGCCAGCGGCTGCAGGTGGGCCGCGGTCTCGGCGCCGGCGGTCACGGTGATCTCGGCCTCCAGCGCGGCGCCGATCTGGCCGTTGGCGCGCATCGGCTCCAGCACCTTGGCCACCTGCTCGCGCAGCGCCAGCAGGCGCTCGAAGTCGGCCGCGCCCAGCTCCGCGTCCTCCGGCATGGGCGCCAGGCCCTCGTACCAGGTGGCGAACAGCACGTTCTCCTCGCGCTGGCCGTCGCCGGTGTCCTTGGGCAGGTAGCCCCACAGCTCGTCGGCGGTGAAGCTGAGGATCGGCGCGATCCAGCGCACGAAGGCCTCGGCGATGCGGTACATCGCGCTCTGCGCGCTGCGGCGGCCGCGCGAGTCCTCGCCCATCGTGTACAGGCGGTCCTTGGTCACGTCCAGGTACAGCGAGCCCAGGTCCACCGAGCAGAAGTTCAGCAGCGCCTGGACGATGCCGGCGAAGTCGTAGCGTTCGTAGGCGGCCTTGATCTTCTCCTGCACTTCCCAGGCGCGGTGCACGATCCAGCGGTCCAGCGCGACCATGTCGTCCAGCGGGCACAGGTGCCGCGCCGGCTCGAAGCCGTGCAGGTTGGCCAGCAGGAAGCGCGCTGTGTTGCGGATGCGGCGGTAGGCGTCGGCGTTGCGCTTGAGGATCTCCTGCGACAGCGACATCTCGTTGGAGTAGTCGGCCGAGGCGATCCACAGGCGCAGGATGTCCGCGCCCAGGGTCTTCATGATGTCCTGCGGCTCGATGCCGTTGCCCAGCGACTTGGACATCTTGCGGCCGTGCTCGTCCACGGTGAAGCCGTGGGTGAGGCACTGCCGGTACGGCGCGGCCTTGTCGATCGCCACGCCGGTCAGCAGCGAGGACTGGAACCAGCCGCGGTGCTGGTCCGAGCCTTCCAGGTACAGGTCGGCCGGCTTGCCCAGGCCGCGCTCCAGGAGCACCGCCTCGTGGGTCACGCCCGAATCGAACCAGACGTCGAGGATGTCGGTGATCTTCTCGTAGTCGCCGGCCTCCTCGCCCAGCAGCTCGGCGGCATCCAGCGAGTACCACACGTCGATGCCGCCCTGCTCCACCCGGTCGGCCACCTGGCGCATCAGCTCGCTGCTGCGCGGGTGCGGCTCGCCGGTCTCGCGGTGCACGAACAGCGCGATCGGCACGCCCCAGGTGCGCTGGCGCGAGATCGTCCAGTCCGGGCGGCCCTCGACCATGCCAGCGATGCGGGCCTTGCCCCACTCGGGATACCACTTGACCGTGTCGATGGCGGCCAACGCGTCGGCGCGCAGGTTGGCCTGCTCCATCGAGATGAACCACTGCGGGGTGGCGCGGAACGCGATCGGGGTCTTGTGGCGCCAGCAGTGCGGATAGCTGTGCTCGAGCCTGCTCGCGGCCAGCAGCACGCCGGCCTCGCGCAGCACCTCGACGATGACGTCGTTGGCCTTCCAGATGTGCTGGCCGGCCAGCTCCACGCCGCGCGCGGCCGGGGTCGACGGCAGGTACACGCCGCGGCCGTCGACCGGATTGAGCTGGGCCGCCGTGTACTTCTCGATCAGGCCGTAGGCCTTGCCGACCACGTAGTCGTCCTGGCCGTGCCCGGGCGCGGTGTGGACCGCGCCGGTACCGTCCTCGGCCGACACGTGGCTGCCGAGGATCACCGGGATGTCGCGCTCGGCGTAGAACGGATGCGCCAGCAGCTGGTGCTCCAGCGCGGAACCGGCGGCGCGACCATGCACGGTCACGCCGGCCACGCCGTAGCGCTGCAGCGCGCGCTCGGCCAGCGCGTCGGCCAGCACCAGCCAGCGGCGGCGGCCATCCTGTGCCGGGCCTTCGACCAGGGCGTACTCCAGGTCCGGACCCAGCGACACCGCCAGCGAGGCCGGCAGGGTCCACGGGGTGGTGGTCCAGATCGGCACCGCGCCCTCGACGCCTTCCGGCAGCTCGACGCCGAAGGCGCGCGCCACCGCCTGCGGGTCGCGCGCCAGGTAGGCCACGTCGATCGCCGGGGAGACCTTGTCCTGGTACTCGATCTCGGCCTCGGCCAGGGCCGAGCCGCAGTCGAAGCACCAGTGCACCGGCTTCACGCCGCGGGTCAGGTGGCCGTTGTCGACGATCCTGGCCAGGGCCCGGATCTCGTTGGCTTCGAAGCGGAAGTCCAGGCTGCGGTACGGGTTGTCCCAGTCGCCGATCACGCCCAGGCGCTTGAAGTCCTTGCGCTGGATCTCGATCTGCGACTGCGCGTATTCGCGGCACTTCTGCCGGAACTCGGTCGCGTCGAGCTTGACCCCGACCTTGCCGTACTTCTTCTCGATCGCGATCTCGATCGGCAGGCCGTGGCAGTCCCAGCCCGGCACGTACGGCGCGTCGAAGCCGGCCAGGTGGCGCGACTTGACGATGATGTCCTTGAGGATCTTGTTGACCGCATGCCCGAGGTGGATCGCGCCGTTGGCATACGGCGGGCCGTCGTGCAGGACGAACAGCGGGCGGCCCTTGGCATGGGCGCGCAGCTTCTCGTAGAGGCGCTCGGACTCCCAGCGCGCGAGGATCTCGGGCTCGCGCCGCGGCAGGTCGCCGCGCATGGGGAAGTCGGTGGCGGGCAGGTGTAGGGTGGCTTTGTAGTCCTGGCTCACGCCGTGGCTCGCAGTCGTTCGGATTCGGAAAGGATGGCGCGCGCCTGCTCGGCATCGCACTGCATCTGCGCGGTCAGGGCCGGCAGGTCGGGGAATTTCTCCTCGTCGCGCAACTTGGCGACGAACTCGACCTCGATGTGGCGCCCGTAGAGGTCGCCGGCGAAGTCGAACAGGTGGGCTTCCAGCAGTGGCTCCACGCCCTCGACCGTGGGCCGGGTGCCGAAGCTGGACACCGACGGCCACGGCTGCGCGGCCACGCCGTGCACCCAGGTCGCGTAGATGCCGGACAGCGCCGGCGCCTTGGGGAACCGCAGGTTCGCGGTCGGGAAACCGAGGGTGCGGCCGAGCTGGCGGCCGCGCACCACGCGCCCGCCGATCGCGTAGGGCCGGCCCAGCAAGGAATGCACGCGGGCGAAGTCGCCGGCGACCAGGGCCTCGCGGATGCGGGTGCTGGAGACGCGCTCGCCCTGGGCCTGCACCGGCTCGATCTCGCCGGCGTGGAAGCCCAGTTCCGCGCCCATGGCCTGCAGCAGGGCCAGGTCGCCGCCGCGGCGGTGGCCGAAGCGGAAGTCGGGGCCGATCCACACCTCGCGCGCGCCCAGCCGGCCGGCCAGCACGCGGCGCACGAAGTCCTCGGCCGGCATCGCCGCCAGCGCGGCGTTGAAGCGCAACAGGCCCAGGTGGTCCAGGCCCTGGTCCAGCAGCAGGCGGATGCGGTCGCGCGGCAGGGTCAGGCGCGGCGGCGGGCTGCCGCGGCCGAAGAACTCGCGCGGCAGCGGTTCGAAGCTCAGCGCGACCGCCGCCACGTCCAGCGCGCGTGCGCGCGCCACGGCATGCCGCACCAGCGCCCGATGGCCGAGGTGGAGGCCGTCGAAGGCGCCGATGCAGACCACGCTGCCGCGCGGGCACAGCAACCCGCCATCGACGTCACGGAACAGCCTGCTCATCTGCTTGGGTATGACCTGGGACGCCCCGCGGCGCCAGCCGGCGCCGGCCCGGGGCCGAGCCTGCA
>NZ_ALIP01000112.1:0-19887 GCF_000283075.1 Pseudoxanthomonas sp. GW2 | reverse complement strand
ACCGGGGCGGCCAGCTGCGGATCGGGCAGCAGCAGCTCGATGCCGATCTCGCGCCACTGCCACTGGCCCTCGCCGGCCGGCTCGTGGAAGTAGTCGCTGCCGGCGCGGATCGCGTTGGCGCCAATGGCGTAGGCATGGCGCAGCACGCTGGAAGGCGGGTCGATCTCGCCCAGGACCAGCGGCTTCCAGGCCCGGGCGATGCCGGCCTTCTCCTGGCCGATGGCCTCGCGGTCGCTGCCCAGCCAGTCGACGTGGTCCACGTCGACGGTGGTGATCACCGCCACGTCCGGATCGACGATGTTCACCGCGTCCAGGCGGCCGCCCAGGCCGACCTCCAGCACCGCCAGGTCCAGCCCCGCCTGCTGGAACAGCCACAGCGCCGCCAGGGTGCCGTACTCGAAATAGGTCAGCGGGGTGTCGCCGCGGGCGGCCTCGACCGCGGCGAAGGCCGCGGCCAGCTCATCGTCCGCGGCCTCGGCGCCATCGATCCGCACCCGCTCGTTGTAGCGCAGCAGGTGCGGCGAGCTGTAGGCGCCGACCTTCCAGCCGTCGGCGCGGGCGATGGCCTCGATGAAGGCCACGGTCGAGCCCTTGCCGTTGGTGCCGGCCACGGTGACCACCTGCGCCGCCGGCCGCTGCAGCCCCAGGCGCGCGGCAACCTCGCGCACGCGCTCCAGGCCCAGCTCGATGCTGCGCGGATGCCGGGTCTCGATGTAGGCCAGCCATTCGGCCAGGGTGCGGGACGTGGAGCTCATGCGGGTCCAGGGTAGTGGCGCGCCGCGGGCGTGCCGCGGCCACGGCGCGGCGTGCGGCCGCATCGGCCGGCGCCGCGGGAACAGGATGGCAGCTCGCCCGGGCGGGCGCCTCGGCACCGGTCACGGCGCGGGCGCGCGGCCAGGCGTCCCGGCCGCCGCCGGGCTTTACAGCGCCCGGTGCTTGGCTTCGCCGAAGAACGGGGTGTGGTGCGAGCAGTCGTTCAGGCGCACCACTTCCAGGTGCTCCACGTCCGGGCCTTCGAGCAGGTTCAGCGTGGTCGGCGCCTGGCGGAAGGTCCACAGCTTGCTGATCGGCAGGCCCAGGATCCTGCACAGCAGTACGCGGTTGACCGCGTCGTGGGCGACCAGCAGCAGGATGTCGTCCGCGCCCAGGCCCTCGGTGGCGCGCACCAGGCCGCGCCAGGAACGGTCCAGCACCTGGCGCAGCGATTCGCCGCCGGGCATCAGCACCGTGTCCGGCTCCTCGCGCCAGGCCCGCAGGCGGGCCGGGTCCTTCTCGTTGATCTCGCTGGCCAGCAGGCCTTCCCACTCGCCGTGGGCGATCTCCTGCACGTCCGGATCCAGCTGCAGCATCCCGGCGCGGTCCTCGCCCAGCGCCAGCTCGGCGGTGCGCCGCGCGCGCGACAGCGGCGAGGCCACCGCGCGGGTGACCGGCACGTCGCGCAGGCGCTCGCCCAGCGCGCGGGCCTGGGCCTCGCCCACCGGCGAGAGCGGGATGTCGATCTGGCCCTGGTAGCGGCCTTCGGCGTTCCACGGCGTCTCGCCGTGGCGTGCAAGCAGGATGCGCATGGAGTCCCCTCTGGGAAAAAACCCCCGCCGCGCCTGCGCGCGACGGGGGCCGCATGATACCCGACCGCCGGGCCCGTGGCCCGGACGGTTTCAGCGGGTAATACCCATTTCCTGCAGCAGCTGCGGGGCCGGGTAGACCTCCTGCATGATCCAGCGCATGTAGCGGGCGTCGACCGCGATCATGCGGGTCATCTTCGGGTCGAACACCCAGTTGGAGCTGACCGACTCCCAGTTGCCGTCGAAGGCCAGGCCGACCAGCTTGCCCTGGGCGTCCAGCACCGGCGAGCCGGAGTTGCCGCCGGTGATGTCCAGGTCGGACAGGAAGTTCACCGGCACCGAGCCGATGCGCGGATCCTCCAGCCCGCCGTAGCGCTTGGCCTTGACCGCGTCCAGCAGCGCCTTCGGGGAGTCGAACGGCTCCTCGCCGGTGTCCTTGGCGACGATGCCCTCCAGCGTGGTGAACGGGGTGTACGCCATGCCGTCCTTCGGCTCGTAGCCGGTGACGTTGCCGAAGGTGATGCGCAGCGACAGGTTGGCGTCCGGATAGACCGCCTTGCCCTGGCTCTTCTTGTAGTCGGCCACCGCCTGCAGGAACACCGGGCGCGCGGCCAGGTTCTCGCCGGCGCGGACCTTGCGCTCCTGCTCAAGCTTCAGCAGGGTCGGCAGCACCGCCACCGCGTACTGGATCGCCGGGTCGTCGCTGGCCTCGAACGCGGCGCGGTCGGCCGACAGCCACTTCAGGCGCTCCTCGGTGCTGCCCAGCTTCGTCGCGGCCAGGCGGTCCAGGGCGCGCTCCACGGCCACGGCGTCGTTGCCGCCCAGCCACTGGTCCACCGCCGGCACGCGCTGGGCCGCGGGCAGCTTGATGTACTCGTTGAGCCAGTAGGCCTGCAGCTGGCGGTCCATGGCCGGCACGTAGCGGCGCTCAAGCTGCTTCATCGCGCCCTCGATGGTCGGCAGGTCGCGCTGCTGGAAGCCCGGCTCGCGCTCGGCGTCCGGCTTGGCCTTCTCCAGCGACAGGCGGTACAGCTGGGTGGCCGCGCCGACCACGCCGGTGTTGTTGAACATGGCCAGGGTGTAGTCGCGGCTGCGGGTCGCCTTGGACTGCTCCAGCAGCTGCACCAGCTTCGCGTGCGCCTGCAGCGCCTCGCGGCCCTTCCTGCCCTGGCCCTTGAGCCAGGCCAGCACCGCCGCTTCCTCGGCGTGCTTCTGCGCGGCCGCGTCGATGCGCTTGAAGCCCTCCAGCTGGCCCTCGTAGTTCTTGGCGTAGTTGTTCCAGCCGGCCATGTTGCTGGCGTACTTGACCTGGATGTCCGGATCCTTGCGCCCGGCCTCCTCGATCATGCCGATCAGGTTGCGGTAGTGGCGGATGGTCTCCGGGTACACCGTCTGCGCGGTGTGGTCGAACTCGGCGGCCAGCGCGTAGCGGTTGGTCGAGCCCGGGTAGCCGGCGACCATCACGAAGTCGCCGGCGCCCAGCGGCTTGTCGGCGATCTTCAGCCAGTGCTTTGGCTGGTACGGCACGTTGTCCGGGGAGAACGGCGCCGGCTTGCCGTCCTTGCCGACGTAGGCGCGGTAGAACGCGAAGTCGCCGGTGTGGCGCGGCCACATCCAGTTGTCGATGTCGCCACCATACTTGCCCACGCTGCCCGGGGGCGCGTAGGCCAGGCGCACGTCCCGGATCTCCAGGTTCTTGAACAGGCGGTAGGTGTTGCCGCCGAAGAAGCTGTAAAGGCGGCAGCGGTAGCCCGGCTCGGACTCGCACTCGGCGACCAGCTTCTTCTCGAACGCCTCCAGGGCGCGGGTGCGGGCCAGCGCGTTGGGCGCGGCGGCGATCGCGGCCTTCGCCTCGGCGGTGACGTCGGTGATCTCGTCCAGCACGAACACGCGCGCGTTGGGACCGGCGCTGAGTTCCTCGGCCGGGGTGGCGGCGTTGAAGCCTTCCTTGATCAGGTTCTTCTCGGCGGTGGAGTTGAGCTGGATGGCGCCGTAGGCGCAGTGGTGGTTGGTCACCACCAGGCCCTGCGGCGAGACGAAGCTGGCGGTGCAGCCGCCCAGCGCGACCACCGCGCCCATCGGGTCGCCGGTCAGGTCCGCCAGCTGCTCCGGCGACAGCTCCAGCCCGGCCTGCTTCAGCGGACCGGCGATCTCCGGCAGCTGCTGCGGGACCCACATGCCTTCCACGGCATGGGCAAGCGGCGCGCCCAGCAAGGCGGCAAATACGGACAGGGAAAGGGTGCGCAGGCGCATGGGCATTTGGTTCCAACCGAAAGGAACCGGGATTCTAGCCCCCGCCCGCCCCGGGAGAGCCCATGACTTTTGGCAGGTTCCCCGGACAACCCGGGGATGGCCACCCCCGGCACGGGCGCCGCCGACGCCATGGTTTCTTTGGCAACCTATAATGCGCGCCTTCCCCTCCCTGCCACCGAGGTCCCGCCGATGTCCCGAACCATGAAGGCGCTGGTCAAGCGCGAAGCCGCCAGGGGCATCTGGATGGAGCAGGTCCCGGTGCCGCAGCCCGGCCCCAACGAGGTGCTGATCAAGGTCGAGAAGACCGCCATCTGCGGTACCGACCTGCACATCTACCTGTGGGACGAGTGGAGCCAGCGCACGATCCGGCCTGGCCTGGTGATCGGCCACGAGTTCGTCGGCCGCATCGCCGAGCTGGGCCCGGGCGTGTCCGGCTACAAGGTCGGCCAGCGGGTGTCGGCCGAGGGCCACATCGTCTGCGGCCACTGCCGCAACTGCCGCGGCGGCCGCCCGCACCTGTGCCCGCACACCGTGGGCATCGGCGTGAACCGCGACGGCGCCTTCGCCGAGTACATCGTGATGCCGGCGTCCAACCTGTGGCCGGTGCCGGATCCGGTGCCGTCGGAGCTGGCGGCGTTCTTCGACCCCTACGGCAACGCCGCGCACTGCGCGTTGGAGTTCGACGTGGTCGGCGAGGACGTGCTGATCACCGGCGCCGGCCCGATCGGCATCATCGCCGCCGGCATCTGCAAGCACATCGGCGCGCGCAACGTGGTGGTCACCGATGTCAACGACTACCGCCTGAAGCTGGCCGCCGACATGGGCGCCACCCGCGTGGTCAACGTCGCCAACCAGTCGCTGCGCGACGTGATGTCGGACCTGCACATGGAAGGCTTCGACGTGGGCCTGGAGATGAGCGGCAACCCGCGCGCGTTCAACGACATGCTCGAATGCATGTACCCGGGCGGCAGGATCGCCATGCTCGGGATCATGCCCAAGGGCGCCGGCTGCGACTGGGACCGGATCATCTTCAAGGGCCTGACCGTGCAGGGCATCTACGGCCGCAAGATGTACGAGACCTGGTACAAGATGACCCAGCTGGTGCTGTCCGGCTTCCCGCTGGGCAAGGTGCTGACCCACCAGCTGCCGATCGACGAGTTCCAGCAGGGCTTCGACCTGATGGAGCAGGGCCGCGCCGGCAAGGTCGTGCTCAGCTGGACCTGAGCACGCGGCCGGCCCTGGAACGGAAAAAGGCGCCGCATGGCGCCTTTTTCCTTTGCCGCGGGGGCCGTTACTGGCCGATGCTGAGGGTCAGCACCACGCGGTCGTCGGCCAGGTCGCCGAAGATGTCGCGGCCGCTGCCGTCGGTGCCGACGTAGGCCAGCGAGGCGCTGAACAGGCCCCAGCTGCGGCTCAGGCCGACGCTCCAGTCGGTGTAGTCGTCGCTGTAGTCGTCGTCGAACATGCTGCGGCCGACGCCCAGGTCGAGGCTGAAGTCGTTCGGCAGGCCGATGCTGGCGCCGCCGGCCACGTACCAGGCCTTGGTGTCGCTGCCGCCGAAGTCGTTGCTGTAGGCGACGGTCAGCGAGTAGTTCTCGGCGAAGGTGGTGGTGGTGATCAGCTCGTTGAAGTTGAGGTCGCTGGCACCCGGGTAGGTGTAGCGGTTGATCATCACGTCGAAGTTGACCGCGTCGCTCAGGTCGACGTTGTAGCCGATGAAGCCGTCGACCTCGGTGTTCGGGTCGCCCGGGCCGAAATCCACGCCCGAACCCCAGACGCCGGCGTAGAAACCGGAAGCCGAGGTGTAGGTGAAGCCGGCCTGCAGGGTGGGATCCTCGTCGGACTGCGAGACGCCACGCCAGACGTAATCGGAAACGGCGGTCACTTCCCAGGAGAACGGCGACTCCTCCTGCGCGGACGCGACGAACGGGACGGCGGACAGCAGGACGGCGAGCGAAGCAGCGAGCTTGAAGGACTTCATCCTTGGATCTCCTCTGGTGGGGTGGAGCACGCGGGCGGACGGGAGCCGTCACGGTTCACAAATACTTAACCCAGCGGATATTGCGACGCAACAATTGCAGCGTCAACCAGTTCCCGGTGCCCCGCCCGCTGCTCAGGCCCCGGCGAACGCCCCGTAGCGCACCGGCACCAGCCCGACCCGGCTCCCCGGCGGATGCGCCTGCTGCGCGTCCACCGGCAGCTCCACCTCCACTTCCTGACCCTGCCCGCCCTGCAGGCGTGCCCGCACCCGCAGGCGCGGGCCGCTACGCTGGGCATCGACCACCACCGCCTCCCAGCCGCCCTCGCCCAGGCGCAGGTCCTCCGGGCGCACGTACACGTCCAGTTCCGCCGAGTCCCCGCCCGGCAGCGGCCCGCACGGCGGCGGCAGCACCAGGCCGCCAACCTCGATGCGGTCGCCCTGGCGTCGCCCGCGCAGGCGGTTCACCGCGCCGACGAAGGAATACACGAACGGGCTGGCCGGGCGGTCGTAGGCCTCGGCCGGGGTGGCCAGCTGCTCGATCCGGCCGCGGTTGAGGATCGCCACCCGGTCGGCCAGCTCCAGCGCCTCCTCCTGGTCATGGGTCACGAACACCGTGGTCAGGCCGGTCTGCACGTGCAGCTGCCGCAGCCAGCCGCGCAGGTCGCGCCGCACCTGGGCGTCGAGCGCGCCGAACGGCTCGTCCAGCAGCAGCACCCGCGGTTCGATCGCCAGCGCACGCGCCAGGGCCACGCGCTGGCGCTGGCCGCCGGACAGCTGCGCCGGGTAGCGCCCGCCCAGGTCCTGCAGCTGCACCAGCGACAGCAGCTGCTCCACCCGCGCGGCGATCCGGGCCGCCGGCCAGCGCTCGCGGCCGCGGCGCACCTTCAGCCCGAAGGCGATGTTCTCGGCCACGGTCATGTGCCGGAACAGCGCATAGTGCTGGAACACGAACCCGACCCGCCGCTCCTGCACCGTCAGCCGCGAAGCGTCCTCGCCGCCGAACAGGATGCGCCCGCCGTCGGCATGCTCCAGCCCGGCGATCACCCGCAGCAGGGTGGTCTTGCCCGAGCCGGACGGGCCCAGCAACGCCAGCAGCTCGCCGTCGCGGATCTCCAGGTTGATGTCGTCCAGCGCGGCGAACGCGCCGAAGCACTTGTGCAGGTTCTGGATCTCGATCTTCATCGTGCGTCCTCAGTGCCGGTGCGTGGCGGCCAGCGATTCGCCGTGGCGCCACTCCAGCCAGGTCTTGAGCACCAGGGTCACCAGCGCACTGAGCGCCAGCAGCGTGGCCACCGCGAAGGCGGCGCTGTAGGCGTATTCGTTGTAGAGGATCTCCACGTGCAGCGGCAGGGTGTTGGTGCGCCCGCGGATGTGGCCGGACACCACCGAGACCGCGCCGAACTCGCCCATGGCGCGGGCGCCGCACAGCAGCACGCCGTACAGCAGGCCCCAGCGGATGTTGGGCAGGGTCACCCGCCAGAACGCCTGCCAGCCGCTGGCGCCCAGGCTCAGCGCGGCCAGCTCCTCGTCGCTGCCCTGCTGCTCCATCAGCGGCATCAGCTCGCGGGCGATGAACGGAAAGGTCACGAACACCGTGGCCAGCACGATGCCCGGCAGCGCGAACACGATCTTCGGCAGCTGCAGGTGCACCTGGCCCAGCAGCGGCAGCGACAGCTGCACGCCCTCGTCGATCAGCGGCCAGGCCCAGCCATGGGCGCCGAAGATCAGGATGAACACCAGGCCGGCCACCACCGGCGAGACCGCGAACGGCAGGTCGATCAGGCTCACCAGGATGCGCTTGCCGCGGAACTCGTGCTTGGCCACCAGCCAGGCCGCGGCCACGCCGAACACCAGGTTCAGCGGCACGGTGATGGCGGTGACCAGCAGGGTCAGCCTTATCGCCGCCAGCGCGTCCGGCTCGCGGATCGCGGCCAGGAACGCGCCGATCCCGCCGCGTAGCGCCTCGGCGAACACCAGCAGCAGCGGCAGCAGCAGGAACGCCAGCAGGAAGCCGATCGCGGCGGCGATCAGCAGCCACTGCACCCAGCGCGGCTCGCTGGTCGGCGAGGCCGGGCGGGCACCGACGGTGGGCGCGCTCGGGGCCATGGTCAGTTGCGGCGGATCCAGGGCGATGACGCCCTGCACGTTACCACCCGTCTGTGGCGCCATCTCAAGCCCCTCCCCGGCGCCGGGCCAGGCGCGCCTGCAGCGTGTTGATCACCAGCAGCAGGGCGAAGGACAGCAGCAGCATGGCCACCGCGATCGCGGTCGCGCCGGCGTAGTCGAATTCCTCCAGCTTGATGGTGATCAGCAGCGGCGCGATCTCCGAAACCATCGGGATGTTGCCGGCGATGAAGATCACCGAACCGTACTCCCCCACCCCGCGCGCGAAGGCCAGGGCGAAGCCGGCCAGCACCGCCGGCCACACCGTCGGCAGCACCACCTTCCACACCGTGTTCCAGCGCCCCGCGCCGAGGGTGGCCGCGGCCTCCTCCAGTTCACCCTCGGTCTCGGCCAGCACCGGCTGCACCACCCGCACGACGAATGGCAGGCCGATGAACACCAGGGCCACGGTGATGCCCACCGGGGTGTAGGCCACCTTGAACCCGGCCGCCTCCAGCCAGCGGCCGATCCAGCCGTTGCCGCCGTACAGCGCGGTCAGGGCAATGCCGGCCACCGCGGTGGGCAGGGCGAACGGCAGGTCGATCATGGCGTCGAACAGGCGCCGGCCGGGGAAGCGGTAGCGCACCAGCACCCAAGCCACCAGGGTGCCCATCACCGCGTTGAAGGCGGCCGCCGCCAGCGCGGTGCCGAAGCTGATCTTCAGCGCCGCCAGCACCCGCGGCTCGGTCCAGATCCGCCACAGCCCGTCCCAGCCCAGGCCGGAGGCGTACACGAACACCCCGGCCAGCGGGATCAGCACGATCAGGCCCAGCCAGGCGAGGGTGTAGCCCAGGCTCAGCCCGAAGCCGGGCAGCACCCGGCGCTGCCGGCCGGACGCGCGCGCGCCGCCCACCGGCGGCGTCAGGGGATTGGGGACGCTGGACATCGCTTGGCTTCGCTTCGTCGGGTTCGGGTCTGCGACCCCGCTGCCGGGGCGGCGGGAAGGCCCGGGGCCTGCGCCCCGGGCCCACGGCTCAGCGGGCCTTGGCCGCGGCGAGGATCTGGTCGAACTCGCCGCCGTCGCTGAAGTGCCGCTTCTGCGCCTGCGCCCAGGAACCGAAGGCGCCGTCGATGGTCACCAGCTGTACCTTGGGGAAGCGGGCCACGTCCTCCGGCGCGGCGTGCTCGGGATGGCGCGGGCGGTAGTAGTTCTTGGCGGCGATGCGCTGGCCCTCCGGCGAGTACAGGAACTCCAGGTAGGCCTGGGCCAGCTCGCGGGTGCCTTTCTTGTCGACGTTGCGGTCGACGATCGCCACCGGCGGCTCGGCCAGGATCGACAGCGAGGGCACCACGATGTCGAACTTGTCCGGGCCCAGCTCCTCGATCGACAGGAAGGCCTCGTTCTCCCAGGCCAGCAGCACGTCGCCGATGCCACGCTGGACGAAGGTGGTGGTGGAGCCGCGGGCGCCGGTGTCCAGCACCGGCACGTTGCGGAACAGCGCGGTCATGAAGTTGCGGACCTTGGCCTCGTCACCCTTGAAGATCTTCTCGGCGAAGGCCCACGCCGCCAGGTAGTTCCAGCGCGCGCCGCCGGAGGTCTTCGGGTTGGGCGTGACCACCGAGACGTTGGAGCGCAGCAGGTCCGGCCAGTCCTTGATGTTCTTCGGGTTGCCCTTGCGCACCAGGAACACGATGGTCGAGGTGTACGGCGAGCTGTTCTGCGGCAGGCGCTTCTGCCAGTCCGGCGCGATCAGCTTGCGCTCGGCGATGGAGTCGATGTCGTAGGCCAGGGCCAGGGTGACCACGTCGGCCTCCAGCCCGTCGATCACCGCGCGCGCCTGCTTGCCCGAGCCGCCATGCGAATTCTCGATCTCGACCTTCTGCCCGCGGGTCTCCTGCCAGTGGCGGGCAAAGGCGGCGTTGAACTCGCGGTAAAGCTCGCGGGTGGGGTCGTAGGACACGTTGAGCAGCCTTGCGTCCTTGGCAAGGGCCCCCACCGCGAGGGTCAGGCCGAAGCTCGCGGCCAGCACCAGGAGGGAACGGCGGATGGTATTCATGGGACGAACCTCCGGTTGGATGGGGCTTTGTCAGAATGCGACCTGCAGGCGGGTGAACACCGCCTTCTCGTCCTCGCGGTCGGCGCCGCCGGCGGCCCCGCCCTCGAAGCCGGTCTGCAGGTAGTTCAACACCAGTTTGAGGTTGTTGTTGAGGTACCAGTTCACGCCGGCGACCCAGGCGCTGGCCTCGCGCGCCGACACGGCCGGGTCGGCGAACACCGGGAACGCCGACTCGTCCACCTCCAGGCGGCCGTAGCGGGCCACCAGTTCCCAGGCGCCCCAGCCGCCCTTGCCCGGGGCGAAGGCGCGCGCGGGCTTGACCCCGCGGTAGCTGGCGTCCTCGCCGGTGAGCACCCAGCTGGCGGTGGCCTGCCATGCGGTGGTTTCCAGGTCCGCGGTGGTGCCGCCGGCGCCCAGCTCCTGGCTGGAGGACGCGTATTCGGCCAGCAGCCCGAACGGCCCGCGGTAGAAATAGCCCTGCGGCGACCAGCGCTTGCGCTGGCCGGCGGCTGCCACGGTGCCGCGGTAGGCGAAGAACTGCTGCTGGCCCGGGGTGCGGTAGCGCGGCAGGAAGTTGTTGCCGGCCCCGTCCACGTCGCCGATGCTGGCGCCGATGCCGAAACCGAGGCCGGCCCAGAAGCTGTCGCTGCCCTTGAGCGGCTCGAAGAACAGGCGGCCGGCGTACTCGAACTCGTCGTCCGGGTTGGTGGTGGTGGCGTCGCGGCCGTCGACCGCGCCGTTGAACACGCCGATGGCGTAGGACACCTTGCCGCCGGCCAGCTCGCCCTGCAGCTGCACGCCCAGGTCGCGGTTGGGCAGCAGCTCGCTGGCCAGGGCGCGCTCGATTTCCAGCAGCGAGGCCGAGGACTGCAGCCGCTCCAGGCCCACCGGCGAGGTGAACTTGCCCACCCGCAGCGTCGCCGCCGGCGAGAACTGCAGGTCGGCGTAGGCGTCGACGATGCTGGCGCTGTCGCCGGCGAACTCCGGGGTGAAGCGGAAACCCACCCACTTGCCCAGGGTGCCCTCGATGGTCGGGCGCGCGGTGCGCAGCAGGAAGCTGTCGTTGGCGCCGGGCGCGCCGCTGTTGAAGAAGCGGCCGTCGCCCTGCAGCAGGCCGCGGATCTTCACCTCGTAGGCACCGTCGCCGGAGCGGAACGAGGCGCCGCGGTCGTTGACCGCCACCACCGGCGCGGCCTTCTCCTTCGCCGCGCGCGCCTCCTCCTGCAGTTCCAGGTTGCGCTCCAGCGCGCGCAGCCGCCGGTCCAGTGCCTGCAGGTCCAGGGTCTCCTCGCCGTCGACGCTGGTGGCGGCGCCATAGCGGGCTTCCAGCGCCTGCAGGCGGCGGGCCAGTTCCTCGACCGTGGGGGTGGACTGCGCGAACGCCGGGCCGGCCAGCGCCAGGGCGACGGCCCCGGCCAGCCAGGAACGGTCCGGCAGGCGCGGGCGGCGGTGGGGGATGTGCTTGGGCATGGGAGTTCCGTGGTGGGGGCCGGACATCGGTTGTGCGCCAAAATACTCCCTATTCAGTTTGCCAACCGGAAATGACTTGCTGGCCGGTGGATATAGCGGATGCGCATGACGGCCGCGGCCGCGCGCACGCTGGCTAGAATGACGCTTTCCCTTGCAACGAAGTCCGCCCATGTCCGAAGCCGCCATCGCCCGCTACGCCGCCCAGCTGGAAGACCTGCGCGCGCAGGGCCTGTTCAAGTCCGAACGGGTGATCACCAGCCCGCAGTCGGCGGAGATCGAACTGGCCGACGGGCGCAAGGTGCTGAACTTCTGCGCCAACAACTACCTGGGCCTGGCCGACCACCCCGAGATCATCGCCGCCGCGCGCGCGGCGCTGGACACGCACGGCTTCGGCATGGCCTCGGTGCGCTTCATCTGCGGCACCCAGGACCTGCACAAGCAGCTGGAGGCGAAGATCGCGCAATTCTTCGGCACCGAGGACACGATCCTCTACGCCGCCTGCTTCGATGCCAACGGCGGCCTGTTCGAGCCGCTGCTGGACGAGAACGACGCGATCATCTCCGACGCGCTCAACCATGCCTCGATCATCGACGGCGTGCGCCTGTGCAAGGCCCGGCGCTACCGCTACGCCAACTGCGACATGGCCGACCTGGAGAAGCAGCTGCAGCAGGCCCGGGCCGACGGCGCGCGCACCATCATGATCACCACCGACGGCGTGTTCTCGATGGACGGCTTCATCGCCCCGCTGGACGAAATCACCGCGCTGGCCAGGAAGTACGACGCCCTGGTCCATATCGACGAGTGCCATGCCACCGGCTTCCTCGGCGCCACCGGCCGCGGCTCGGCCGAGGTCAAGGGCGTGCTCGGGAAGATCGACATCTTCACCGGCACCCTGGGCAAGGCCATGGGCGGCGCACTGGGCGGCTTCACCACCGCGCGCCGCGAGATCATCGAACTGCTGCGCCAGCGCTCGCGCCCCTACCTGTTCTCCAACTCGCTGCCGCCGCACGTGGTCGCCGCCGGCACCAAGGCCTTCGACATGCTTTCGTCGGCCGGCGAGCTGCGCACCCGCCTGCAGGAGAACACCGCCTACTTCCGCCAGCGCATGACCGCTGCCGGCTTCGACCTCAAGCCCGGCGTGCACCCGATCTGCCCGGTGATGCTGTACGACGCGCCGCTGGCTCAGCGCTTCGCGCAGCGCCTGCTGGAGGAAGGCATCTACGCCATCGGCTTCTTCTACCCGGTGGTGCCGCAGGGCCAGGCGCGGATCCGCACGCAGATGAGCGCGGCCCACACCCGCGAGCACCTGGACCGCGCGATCGACGCCTTCACCCGCATCGGCCGCGAGCTGGGCGTGGCCAAGGCCTGAGCCACGCCGCCACCGGCATCGGCCCGGCCGGCGCCGCAGCACGGATGGGCCCGGCGCAGGAAACCGCGCCTGGCGCGCCTCAGTTGCCGCCGGCCGGCACCGGCGCCTGCCCCGGCTTGCCGGTGGCGATGCGCACGCCGCGCGACTTCATCCACGCATCGAACTCGTCGGCATTCATCCGCCGCCCTTCCTGCTCCATGTGGAAGCGGTAATCGAGCGGGTCGTCGCTGCGGACGATGATGACCTCGTCCGGCTTCGGCGGCGGCTCCGGCAACGCGGCTGCGGCATCGCGCGCCTGGCGGCCGGCGCAGGCGCAAAGCACGGGAAGGGACAGCACCAGGCAAACTCGCAGGACCTTCATGGCAACTCCTGGAGGAGACCGGGGGAGGATGGCATGCCGCGGTCCCGCATCCGGTGATGGCGGTGACCGCTTACCCCGCCGTCGTCCCTGCGGCGGTGGCCGGCGCCAGTGCATCACGCTCGGCCGGCTCCAGCAAGCGCCACTGTCCCTTGTCCAGCGTGCCCAGCTGCAGCGGCCCGATCGCCACCCGCACCAGGCGCAGCACGGCCAGGTCGAACGCAGCCAGCAGCCGCCGGATCTGCCGGTTGCGGCCCTCGTCCAGCACGATTTCCAGCCAGGCGTTGCGGGTGCCGGCGCGCAGCAGCCGCGACGAGGCCGCGCGCAGGTGCTCGCCGTCGGCCTCGACCCCGGCACACAGCGCCTGCAGCAGGGCCTGGTCGGGAATGGCGTCGACCTGGACGTGGTAGGTCTTGTCCGGGCCGCTGTCCGGATCCAGCACGCGCGCGGCCCAGGCGGGATCGTTGCTGAACAGCAGCAGGCCTTCGCTGGCGCGGTCGAGGCGGCCGACCGGGGCCAGCCACGGCAGCCCGCTGCCGTCGAGGCAGCGGTAGACGGTGTCGCGGCCCTGCTCGTCGCGGGCGGTGGTCACCAGGCCGCGCGGCTTGTTGAGGGCAAGGTAGATGCGTTCCGGGCCGGCAGGGGCGCGGCCATCGATCAGCACCCCGCGCAGGCCGTCGCGCATGGGGTATTCGGGATCGCGCACGACGCGGCCGTCGACCTGCACGCGGCCGGCCTGGATCCAGCGCGCGGCCTCGGTGCGCGAGCACAGCCCGGCCTTGGACAGGACCCGGGCCAGACCATGGCGGACGCCGGCCCGGGGAGCCCCGGGCGCGGCGGGGTTCGGGCGGCGCGACCGTGGAGGCGCGCCCATCCCGTGCCTCAATCCTTGGTCGGTGCCGCCGCCGATTCGGTGGCCGGCGCCGAGGCGGTCGCGGCCGGAGCCGGGGCGCCCTTGGCCACGCGCACCCCGCGCGCCTTCATCCACGCGTCGAACTCGTCGGCGGTCATGCGCTTGCCGTTCTGGCTCATGTCGAAGCGCCAGGGCGTGTTGTCGTATTCGGTCTGCGGCTTGTACGCAGCCGGATCACTGGCGTTGGCGGCCGCCTCGCAGCCCTTCTCCCCGGACTGCTGGGCGTTGGCGCAACCGTCGGCAGCCATGGCCGCCGCGGACACGAGGGTGAGGCCGAACAGCCCTGCCGCAATCAACTTACGCATGGTGGAACTCCCCCTGGAAGACGGGGCGAGTGTAGGCACGGCGTGCAGGCCGATTCAAGAAGAATCTTACGGAACCTTGGCAAATCGCTAACGCCTCTACAGAAATGCCGCGACCGGCGTCGTGATCCCGCGCCCGCGGGCCCGGCAGCCATGCAAAAAGAAAGGGCCCGGCTTGCGCCGGGCCCTCCTGGACTGCGTCCGTCCGGAAGCTTAGTTCTGGACGTTCAGCTCGGTGCGACGGTTCTTCGCACGGCCTTCCGGATTGTCCGACCCATCCGCGTTGGTGTTCGGGGCAATCGGGCGGCTCTCGCCGTAGCCGACCGGGCCAACCAGGCGCGAGGCGTCGATGCCGTTGCTGGTCAGGTAGTCGTACACGGCCTGGGCGCGACGCTCGGACAGCTTCTGGTTGTACGCGTCGGTGCCCTTCGAGTCGGTGTGGCCCGCCACCTCGACGCGCAGGTCAGGGTAACGCTTCAGGATCTCGACGGCCTCCGACAGGATGGCCACCGCGTCAGGACGCAGGGTCGCCTTGTCGAAGTCGAAGTTCACGCCCTTCAGGTCGATCGAGACCGGGACCGGGCAGCCGTCCGGGCCGATGGCCTGGCCAGCCTGCGAGTTCGGGCACTTGTCGTCGCAGTTGTTGACGCCGTCGCCGTCGTCGTCCAGGTCGGCGCAGCTCGGCGCGACCGGGGCCGGAGCCGGCGGCGGCGGCGGAGCGGCGGCCGGGCCCAGCGGGATCACGACGCCGACCGAGGCCAGCAGGTCGCCGTACCAGTCGTCGTCGCGGCCAGCACGGGCCGGGTTGACGGCCTGGTCGTCGAAATCGGCGCGGTAGGCGATTTCGGCGCGCACGGCGACGCGGTTGTCGAAGGTGCTCTGCAGGCCGGCGCCGACCTTGGCGGCGACGTTACCCTCGGCGCGCTGGGCCGGGGAGTTCGGCGACGGGACGGTGTACTCCTCCTCGGAGTACTGGTAGCCGATGCCGAACAGCAGGTACGGGTTGAAACCGCGGCCTTCCTGGATGAAGTGGCGCCGGAAGTCCAGCGAGGCGCCGTACTGGCTCCAGTTCAGGTCGTTGTTGTCGTCGAACGACGGGTTCTGGTAGTTCAGTTCGCCGTCAACCGACCACACCGGGCTGATGAACTTGCCCAGGCCGATCGTGCCGAAGGGAGCATCCTCGGTGCCGCGGCCGCTGTCCTGGAAATTGAAGCCAACCGAGCCGGTCAGGTACCAGCGGTCGTCAAACTCCTGCGCGGAAGCCGACTGGGCCACAGCCAGGCCGCCCAGCAGCGCAGCGGTCAGAAGTTTCTTGTTCATCTCAAGCTCCTTGATGATTCGGGGGATGATCCGGGGGAGTAAGTGGAAACACTTGCCTCAGGATTCACGCAGACATGCGCTGGTAGCGGCATATCCCTGACGGCCGTAATCACGACGTCGGGGCGCAGGTTAGGCGCGTTAACGTGAAGGCGGTGTTAACAGTCCCGTAACAAGTGAATTGACGAAAACCGCCGTTCAGGTTCCAGCAGAGGCCGGCGCCCGGAGCCTGCGCCGGTCCGGCCGCGGGCGCTGCGTATGATGGGACGGTCCCGCAACCACGAAGGTGGAGCCTGCGCATGAAAGCCGTCGGACTGACCCGCTACCTGCCGATCGACGACCCCGAAGCGCTGCTGGACGTGGAACTGCCCACGCCCGCCCCCGGGCCGCACGACCTGCTGGTGCGGGTGGAGGCGGTCTCGGTCAATCCGATCGATACCAAGCTGCGCGCCCCGCGCGAGGGCAGCGAAGCGCAGCCGCGGGTGCTGGGTTTCGACGCGGCCGGGGTGGTGGAAGCGGTCGGCAGCGCGGTGGCCCTGTTCCAGCCCGGCGACGAGGTGTACTACGCCGGCGACATCACCCGTCCCGGCAGCAATGCCCGCTACCAGCTGGTCGACGAGCACATCGCCGGCGATCGCCCGATCACCCTGGACTTCGCCGAGGCCGCGGCACTGCCGCTGACCACGCTCACCGCCTGGGAACTGCTGTTCGAGCGCATGCGCTACGACTTCGACGGCGACAACGCCGGGCGCCGGCTGCTGGTGGTCGGCGGCGCCGGCGGGGTCGGTTCGATGGCCATCCAGCTGGCCCGGCACGCCGGCTTCACCGTGGTCGCCACCGCCTCCCGCCCGGAGAGCGCCGAGTGGTGCCGGCGCATGGGCGCTCACGAGGTGGTCGACCCCCGCCAGCCGCTCGGTCCGCAGCTGCAGGCGCTGGGCATCGCCGAAGTGGAGGCCGCGGTGAACCTGGCCGACACCGACCGCTACTGGGAGGAACTGGGCCGGCTGCTGGCGCCGCAGGGCCACCTGGGCCTGATCGTGGAGCCGAAGGGCCCGCTGCACATCGGCGGCGACTACAAGGCCAAGGCCATCGGTATCCATTGGGAAACGATGTTCACCCGGCCGCGCTTCCGCACGGCGGACATGATCTGCCAGCACCGCATCCTCAACCGCGTCGGCAGCCTGGTCGAGGCCGGCGAGCTGAAGACCACCCTGGCCGAGGTGCTGGGCCCGATCAACGCCGCCAACCTGCGCGAGGCCCACCGCCGGCTGGAGTCCGGTCGCACCATCGGCAAGCTGGCCCTGGCCGGCTGGGACTGACCCCGCGGCGCAGCTTGCCCGGCGCCGGGCTTTCATCGACGATGGCGGCCTTCCGTACGCAAGCGTATCCGCCATGACGCCTACCGCCAGCGCCACGCCCTACCCGCACCTGTTCGCCCCGCTCGACCTCGGCTTCACCACCCTGCGCAACCGGGTGCTGATGGGATCGATGCACACCGGCCTGGAGGACCGCGCCCGGGATTTCCCGAAGCTGGCCGCCTACCTGGCCGAACGCGCCGCCGGCGGCGCCGGGCTGATCGTCACCGGCGGCTTCGCCCCGAACGTGGAGGGCTGGCTCAAGCCGTTCGGCGGCAAGCTGTCCTGGCCCTGGGAAACGCGCCCGCACCGCCAGCTCACCCGCGCCGTGCACGAGCACGGCGCCAGGCTGTGCCTGCAGCTGCTGCACGCCGGCCGCTACGGCTACCACCCGCTGCAGGTGGCGCCTTCGAAAGTGAAGGCGCCGATCAACCCGTTCACCCCGCGCGAGCTTTCCGCACGCGGCATCGAGCGCCAGATCCGCGCCTTCGCCAGTGCCGCCGCCCGCGCCCGCGACGCCGGCTACGACGGCGTGGAGGTGATGGGCTCGGAGGGCTACCTGATCAACCAGTTCACCGCCCCGCGCACCAACCGCCGCCAGGACGCCTGGGGCGGCGACGCGCAGCGGCGCATGCGCTTCGCGGTGGAGATCGTGCGCCGGGTGCGGGAGGCCTGCGGCCCGGACTTCATCCTCATATATCGCCTCTCGCTGCTGGACCTGGTCGAGGACGGCAACGCCTGGGACGAGATCCTCGAGCAGGCGCGCGCGGTGGAGGCGGCCGGCGCGACCATCATCAATTCCGGCATCGGCTGGCACGAGGCGCGGGTACCGACCATCGCCACCTCGGTGCCGCGCGCGGCCTTCGCCGGGATCACAGCGCGCCTGCGCCCGCATGTCTCGGTGCCGGTGGTGGCGGTCAACCGCATCAACATGCCGGAGGTGGCCGAGCGCATCCTCGCCTCCGGCCAGGCCGACCTGGTCTCGCTGGCGCGCCCGTTGCTGGCCGACCCGGAATGGCCGAACAAGGCCCGCGCCGGGCGCACCCACGCCATCAATACCTGCATCGCCTGCAACCAGGCCTGCCTGGACCACATCTTCGTGGGCAAGGTCGCCAGCTGCCTGGTCAACCCGCGCGCCGGCCACGAGACCGAGCTGCGCTACGTGCCGGCGGCCACCCCGCGCCGGATCGCGGTGGTCGGCGCAGGCCCGGCCGGCCTGGCCTGCGCCACGGTGGCGGCGCAGCGCGGCCATCGCGTGACCCTGTTCGAGGCCGCGCCGCGGATCGGCGGCCAGTTCAACCTGGCCGCGCGGATCCCGGGCAAGGAGGAGTTCGTCGAGACCCTGCGCTACTTCGGCCACCGCATCGGCGAGACCGGGGTGGAACTGCGCCTGGGCACCCTGGCGGGCCCGGACGAGCTGGCCGGCTACGACGAGATCGTGCTGGCCACCGGCATCGTGCCGCGCAGGGTGGATTTCCCCGGCGCCGACGACCCGCGGGTGGTCGGCTACCTGGACATCCTCGAGGGCCGGGTCCAGGCCGGGCCGCGGGTGGCGGTGATCGGCGCCGGCGGCATCGGCTTCGACGTGGCCGAGTTCCTGGTCCAGAAGGGCCCATCGCCCACCCTCGACCCGGGCCGCTGGCACGCCGAATGGGGCGTGGACCTGGCTGGCTCCGGCCGCGGCGGCCTGGTGCCGGCCCGGCCCGAGCCGCCGGCGCGCGAGGTGTGGCTGCTGCAGCGCAGCCCGGGGCGGCCGGGGGCGCGGCTGGGCAAGACCACCGGCTGGATCCACCGCGCCACGCTCAAGGCCAAGCAGGTGCGCATGCACGGCGGGGTCGAGTACCTGGGCATGGAAGCCGGCGGCCTGCGGGTGCGGATCGAGGGCGCCGAGCAGGTCCTGCCGGTGGATACGGTGGTCGTATGCGCGGGCCAGGAGCCGCGCCGCGACCTGTACGCGCAGCTGCAACAGGCAGGGGTCGCCGCGCTGGTGCACCTGATTGGCGGTGCCGACGTGGCCGCCGAACTGGATGCCAAGCGCGCCATCGCCCAGGGCAGCCGGCTGGCCGCCGGGTTCTGAGCCGCGCATTCGCGCCTCCGGTGGACGCCGATCCGGTCCGGAGCCGGCCTGCCTGTTCAGGTTCGCGCGGGGGCGGTTCAGCCGCCTGCTCCGGGCTCCCGGCGCGGGTGACACACCTCCGCCAAGCCCCGGGAAAACCGCCGCTCGGCCCTTCACGCGGCCTCGAACAAGCCCTCGGGAGGCTTTCCACAGGCCACCGAGTGTGACCGTTGTCAACCTGGGATATTCAGTTTCGGTTAGGGAAATCGCACCTATCGTGCGCGCCACTTCGACCCGCCCCCATCACCTGGCGGGTCCTGCCGGCACCACTTCCGCCGGCACCCGGGCGGCCCGTGGAGAGATGGCCGCCTCCCCATGACGCCCCGCGTCGTCGCCTGCCCCCGGCCCTGCCGGCGGGCCTGCGACCGCGAAGACGGAGCAAGGAGATACATATGAAGCTGGCCTGGATCCTCTGGCTGTCGCAGTTCCTGCCGCAGCCGGCCGCCGACTCGCTGTGCCTTAGCACCACCGTGTACCTGGAAGCCCGCAACCAGAGCCTGCAGGGCCAGCACGCGGTTGCCGAGGTGGCGCTGCGCCGCAAGGACAGCGGCCTGTGGGGCGACTCGATGTGCGCCGTGGTCACCGCGCGCAAGCAGTTCGCCCCCACCCTGGTCTCGCCGGACACGCGCCTGCGCAACCTGGACGCCTGGCACCGCTCGGTGGCCGTGGCCCTGGACGCCGAGCGCAACTGGGCGCTGCCGGCGGGGCAGCGCAAGGAAATCGTGCCTGGC
>NZ_ALIP01000111.1:0-42857 GCF_000283075.1 Pseudoxanthomonas sp. GW2 | reverse complement strand
CCGGGCCGGCCGGCCCCAGCCGTTACAATGCACGGCAACGACAGTCCGGTCCTTCCCGCTTCCACGGCCATTCGACGGCTGCCGCCGCGGCCAGGCCGGATGCTTCCCCGAACTTCCCCAGCCCTCCCATGTCCCTTCCCGCTCCCGATCTCTCCCGCGCCGGCGACCTGCTGCCGGACGTCGCCTACCAGCCGGCCGCGCTGGCCCGTCCGCTGGACTGGGTTGGCATGGAAGGCATCGCCATCCCGGTGCGCGTGCCCGACGGCGCCGGCGGCCATGTCCAGGTCGCGGCCCAGGCCGACCTGTCGGTGAACCTGCACCGCGCCGGCGAGCGCGGCATCCACATGTCGCGGCTGTACCTGCGCCTGCAGCAGGAGCTGGCCCGGCACGAGGTCACCCCGGCCGGCCTGCGCCACATCCTGCAGGACAGCGTCGAGTCCCAGGCCGGCCTGGCCACCCGCGCGCGCCTGCGCCTGCGCTACGAGGCGCTGCTGCTGCGCCGCGCCCTGCGCAGCGACAACGCCGGCTGGAAGCGCTACCCGGTGGAGATCGAGGCGCTGCTGGAGGATGGTCACCTGAAGCTGGTGCTCGGATTCTCCCTGGAGTACTCCAGCACCTGCCCGTGCTCGGCGGCGCTGTCGCGCCAGGCCAATGCCGCGCGCCTGCGTGCCGACTTCGGCGATGCCGAGGCGCTGCGGGTGGAGGAGATCGCGCAGTGGCTGTCGTCCGAGCGCGGCATGGCGGCCACCCCGCATGCGCAGCGCAGCGAGGCCAGGGTCCGCGTGGAGCTGCGCCCGCAGTTCGACGAACTGCCGCTGGTGGCCCTGATCGACGCCCTGGAGGCCTCGCTGGGCACCCCGGTGCAGACCGCGGTCAAGCGCGAGGACGAGCAGGCCTTCGCCGAGCTCAACGCCGCCAACCTGATGTTCTGCGAGGACGCCGCCCGGCGCGTGGCCTCGGTGCTGTCCGCCGACCCGCGGATCGAGCACTACCAGGCCACGGTGTCGCACTTCGAGAGCCTGCACCCGCATGACGCGGTGGCCAGCGTGAGCGGCAGCGGCCCGGCCGCCTGATCCAGCGGTTGTACGTCCCTGCCGGCGCAGTCGCGCCAGGATGGCGGGCATGAAAAAGGGCGCGGCCGAGGCCGCGCCCTTTTCCGTTCCACGGCGGTCAGAAGTTGATGGTGAACCGGGCGTTGACGCCGGTGTCGACCGCGTCGTCCGACTCCAGGTGGCTCACGCCCAGCTCCAGCAGGCTGTTGGCCGAGGTACGCGCGGCCACGCCGAACTCGGCGAGCAGGGCGTTGTCGCGGATGGCCGGGCTGGACACCTCGAACGACTGGCCGCCGGCGAACGCGAGCTGCGCACGCTGGACCTGGTCGTCGGCATGGCGGTAGCCCAGGTTGCCGCGCAGGCTCAGCCAGCTCTGCTCCTGGTTCTCCGCCGAAAGATCGGCGCCGAAACGCAGGCCCACCGTGGTCATGTCCACGGTGGCGTCGCCACCCCGGCCCGCCAGCGCCGCGGCGCCGCCGCTCTCGCTGAAGCCGTCGGTGCTGACTTCGACGCGGGCGTACTGCAGGTACGGCTCGATGCCGATGGAACCGGCATCGAAGCGGTAGCCCAGGTCGGCGAACAGCTGGCTGGTGTCGGCGTCGTAACGGCTGGACAGCGCGTCGCTGAAGCCGCGGTAGCCGGCCTTGCGGTCGATCTCCACCCGGTTCCAGCTCTGGCTGTAGCCGGCGGTCAGGCCGAGCGCACCCCACGCGTTGCCGACGTAGATGCCGGCGTGGCGGTTGCTGGACTCGCCGCGGGAACCACGCTCGCCCACGTTGAAGTCGCTGTCGCCGGCGCCGCCGAAGACGCCAACGCGCCAGCCGCCGAACACGTGGTCGACACCGACCAGGACCGCGTCGCTGTTGTAGCGGACCTCGGCGGCGTTGCCGTCACCACCGAAGTCACCGCCCTGGTGCTGGACCTGGACCCAGGCGCCGGTCGCACCCTCGGCCTGGCGGCCGAACGCGCCACCGCCGGCGGCACGATCCAGGGCTGCATCGCGGACCAGGCGGCTGCCCTCCAGCAGCACCTGGCGGGCGCTGGCGTGGACTTCGCCGCTCAGACTGTCGAACGCGGCCGGGGCTTCGGCCAGCGACAGCTGGGTGGCGGTCAGGACCAGGGTGTTGGTGTCCGCCAGGGCATCCACGGCCGCGGCGGCGGCACGCTGGTTGGCGGTGGTGCCGGCGCTGGCCAGGGACGCACCGCGGGCCACGTCGATGCTGACCGTGTTGGCGGCCTGCAGCAGCGACAGCGACAGGAACGGCGAGATCGCCGAGCCATCGATGCCGGCGAAGCCGCCGGTGATGCCGCCCTCGGCCGACAGGATCTGGTAGGTCTGGCCCAGCACGTAGTCGTTGCCCGACAGGTTGCTGGCCACCAGGGTGCCGCCGTTGAGGGTGGCGGTGCCGGTGACGCGCAGCAGGTCGGCCTGGTCCGGCGGCAGCAGTTCGGCGATGAAACGTGCGTTGGCTTCCTGCACGTAGTTGCCGTCGATGGTCAGGGTGCCGATCGAGTTGCCCGGGGCGATGGTGCCTTCCACGCGGGTGTCGCCGAGGACGCCGCTGCCACCGATGGTGCCGTTGGCGCCGACGAAGGTCGGGGCGCCGCCGAAGCTGCCGTTGATCACGGCCACGCCGCCCAGCACGTCCAGCGGGCTGCCGGTGAAGCTGCCGTTGACCACCAGGGTGCCGCCTTCGACGCGGACGTCGCCGGTGAGGCTGTTGTCGCCGTCGAACTCGAGGATGCCGGAGGTGACGGTCGCGCCTGCGAAGCTGTTGTCGCCGGACAGGCGCAGCCAGCCGGCGCCGGACTTGGTCAGGCGGCCCGGGCCACCGATGTCGTTGGTCCAGTCGTCCCAGGCGCCGCCCTGCCAGACCTTGTTGCCGCCGGCGGCCACGTCCATGACCACGTTGGTGTCCACGCGCAGCAGGCCGTAGCCCTCGATCGCCTTCTCCAGGTTCAGCAGGCCCCAGCCGTAGATCTCGTCGACGCCTTCCTCGCCCAGGTCGGTGGCGGTGGTCAGCATGACGTCGCGCACCTGGGCGCCGGTCAGGTAGGGGAAGCGCTCGAACAGCAGGCCCAGCGCGCCGGTGACGTGCGGGGCGGCCATCGAGGTGCCGGAGTTCAGTTCATAGGCCGGGTCGCCGGTGCGGTCGCCGGTGACCAGGTGCAGGTTGCCGGCCTCGTCGAACTCCCAGTCGCCGAGCCAGTCGCCATCCTCGTTGCCCCGTTCGTCGAGCACGGTGGAGAGGATGTTCGTGCCGGGCGCCGCGATGCACCATTGTGCGGAGATGCCGCACTTCATCGAGCGGTTGCTGAGGGTGAGGTTCTCGTTGAGGTTCACCACGCTGACCCAGTACTGCTCGATCTCCGGGATGATCGCAGGCAGGGTGGCCGGCAGGGTCGGCTCCGGGCTCTGGGCCGGGGTCGGGATGATGACGTTGGTGTTGCCGGCGGAGAACACCTGGATCATGCCCGACTGCAGCGAGGCGTCGGCGATGGCCTGGTGGATCGCGCCGATGCGCGGGTCGGCCATCAGCAGGTCGTGGTAGGCCTCCGCCACTTCCGGGGTGTAGGCGTAGTAGGTGTAGCCCCAGCTGTGGTTCATCGCGCGCACGCCCTGCGCGATCGCCTGGTCGTACATGTGCTCGAACGCGCTGGCACTGGCGCTGGTGCCCAGTTCCAGGCAGTCGTTGAGGAAGATGCAGTCCAGGTCGACCACGGTCAGCGAGTCGTTGAACAGGCGCGCCGCGCTCAGGTCGGCGCCGAAGGCCACGCCGTGCATGCCATCGCCATCGCGGTTGGCGGCGATGGTGCCGGCCACGTGCATGCCGTGGGTATTGAAGTAGAGGAACGTGTTGTCCCAGAGGTAGTCGTTGGCCGGGTTGGGGAAATAGTCCTGCAGCTCCGGATCCCACCACTCGGCGATGATCGCGCTCTGGTCGCCGCGGGAATAGAAGCAGGCGTCAGGGCCGCCAAGCACGGTCGTGGAGCTGCAGCGCGTCCCATCCTCCAGTAGGTCGGCCATCTCCAGGCCGCGGTGGTCCTTGCCGGCGAATTCGGTGTGGTCGGCGAAGCTGACGCCAGTGTCCAGCAGGCCCAGGCGGATACCGGCGCCGCTGAGACCGCGCGCGTATGCGTGCTGGGCATTGATCGCGGCCAGGCCCCAGTCGCCCTGGAACTCCTCGTCGGCCCAGGATGCGGGGTCGCCCGGGTTGCCGGGCGTGACCGCCTGCCAGGTGCGGCTGAAAGCATCCTGCGGCAGCACGAAAGTGGCCGAACGTTCGACCTGCGGCCGCGTCATGCGGAACGCATTGGCAACCGCGGCCTTTGCCGCGTGCTGCTCCAGGCTGTCGAAGGTGGCGGCAGTGGCCGGCAGTGCGGCCAGGGAGGAGATTCCGGCAGCGATGGCAAGCGCCAAGGCGGAGTGTCCACGGGACCTGCGCCCACGGATCGGGAACTTCGTGTTCATTTGCTGTCCTTGTGCTGGGAAGCGCCACGGCATCGAGACCGTGCCCAGTGAAACTAGCTTTAGTTTGCGTTCAGGACAATGGCCTGCAAGCAATGCTTGCAGCGGGTTCGAAGATTCAAGGCGTTGCGACTTCGACCACCAGCTTCATCGGCGGCCTGTCCGGCGCTGTCACGCGCACGTCGTAACGGCCGGGCGTGGTCGGCGCCTGCAGCAGGACCCTTCCGTCGGTGGCTTCCATGCGCGTGCCGAATGCCTCGACGATCGACCCGACAGGGACCTTCGCGGTGGCCTGGCTGCCAGGCTGCATCCGCGTCGGCACCACGATGCGGCTGCCAGGGACCTCGTAGCCTGGCTGGCCGGGGCGGGGGAGGTCCTTGCCGGGCGGCTGTTCGATGGGAGGTTTGCTGGCGATGGGTCCGCTGGTGTCGGGAGCGGTGGATGCAGCGCGCTGCGCTGGCGGAGCCGCGCAGGCGCAGGTGGCGGCCAGCAGTAGCGGACCGGCCATGCGGATGGCGGGCAGGGACCGGAGGGCAGGGCAGGGATGCTGGCTCATCCCGCTTCTGTACCAGAAGCGGGGGAGCGTGGCATCAAATCACATCTCCGCCGCGTGTGCGGTATGACGAACACGCCGCGCGCTGCGTTGGTGAACAATCAGCCCAGGAGCACTCAAGTACCAGCGACGGGCAACGTGCACATCGAACTGCGCCCGGCGTACCCGGGGACCGCGGTGGAGATGACCCCCCCGCCGCACGCAGCGCTGGTGAACAGCCAGCCTAGGGGCGCTCAAGCACCAGCAAGGGGTCGATGCGCACATCGAACCGCGCCCCGATGTACACCAAGATCCCAGGGATCGCGGTCTAGATGAACCCGCCGCTGCGCGCAGCGTTGGTGAACCACCTTTTTCAGGGGCGCTCCAGCACCAGCAGGGGATCGATGCGCACATCGAACCAGTTCATCCCCCAATGCAGATGCGGACCGGTCGCGCGTCCGGTCGCGCCCACCGCGCCGACCACTTGGCCCTGTTCCACCCGGTCACCCACCTTCACGTCGATCCGCGACAGGTGCAGGAAGTTGGAGCTGATGCCGAAGCCGTGGTCCAGCAGCACGGTGCCGCCGGTGAGGTACAGGTCCGGACCGGCGAAGGTGACCACGCCGGCAGCCGGCGCCTTGACCGGGGTGCCGTTGGGGGCGGCGATGTCCATGCCCGAATGCGCCGAGCCGGGCTTGCCGTTGTACACGCGCTGGTTGCCGAAGCGGCCGCTGATGCGGCCCTGCACCGGCCAGATGAAGCGCTGGGCGAAATCGGCGCGGTCGTCGTCGCGGGCACGCGCCGCGGTGACCTGGGCCTGTTCGCGGGCGATGCGTTCGGCGATCGCCGGCGGCGGGTCCACGGTCTTCGGCGGCACGCCATCGACGCGCTGCACCGGCCAGTCGCGCGGAGTCACCGCGATGCGCTCGATGCCGCGCGTGCCATCCGGACGGACCACGCTGACCTCGACCGGTCCGGCCTGGTCGCGGCCGACACCGAATACCACCGTGCCGTAGCCGGTGGTGCGCAGGACGCGGCCGGCGTGTTCGACCCGGCTGCCCGGCGGGACCTTGCCGATCACCATGGCGCCCTGCTGGACGCTGGCAGGGAACACCACCCGGGTGTCGTCCTGCGCGGACGCGAGCGGGACGACCGCCAGCACCAGTCCCAGCAGCACCAGTCCCAGCAGCGCCAGGCGCGCCGCGGCAAGCGCGTGCCGCATCAGCGGGCGAACTGCAGGCGGCGGCCGGCGGGGGCGCCGACCAGCTCGCGGCCGTTCCACGCCAGCTGGCCGTTGACCCAGGTCGAGGCGATGCGCGAGCGGAAGGTGGTGCCCTCGAACGGCGACCAGCCGCACTTGGACAGCACGTCCTCGCGGCGCACGGTCAGCGGGCTGTCCTCGACCAGCACTAGGTCGGCCCAGTAGCCCTCGCGCAGGAAGCCACGCTCCTTGACGTCGAACAGCCGCGCCGGGGCATGGCTGGCCTTCTCCACCACCCGGGTGATGGTCAGCCTGCCCTCGTGCACCAGCTCGATCGCCGCCAGCAGCGCGTACTGCACCAGCGGCAGGCCCGACGGCGCCTGCAGGTAGGGCTTCTGCTTCTCCTCCAGGGTGTGCGGGGCGTGGTCGGTGGCCAGCACGTCGATCACGTCGTCCACCAGGGCCTGGACCAGGGCCTGGCGGTCGGAGGCGTCCTTGATCGCCGGATTGCACTTGATGAAGTTGCCCAGCCGCGCGTAGTCGGCGCGGTCGAAGCGCAGGAAGTGGATGCAGGTTTCGGCGGTGATCTTCTTGCGCACCTTGCCGTCGGCGCCCAGCAGCGGGCCGCGCTCGAACAGGGCCAGCTCGTCGGCGGTGGAGATGTGCAGCACGTGCAGGCGGGTGCCGTGCCGGCGCGCCAGCTCCATGGCCAGGCGGGTGGACTTGATGCAGGCCTCGCGCGAACGGATGTCCGGGTGCATGGCGGCGTTCAGGCCGTCGGCGCCGTACTTTTCCTTGAACTCGGCCATCGTGCGGTCGATGGTCGGGGTGTCCTCGCAGTGGGTGATGATCGGGGTCGGGGCCTCGCGGAAGATCCCGTCCAGGGTCTCCGGGTCGTCCACCAGCATGTTGCCGGTGGAGGCGCCCATGAACACCTTGATGCCCGGCGCGGCCTTCGGGTCCAGCGAGCGCACCGCCTCGAGGTTGTCGTTGCTGGCGCCCAGGTAGAAGCCGTGGTTGCCCCAGGCGCGGCCGGCGGCCGCGGCGTACTTGGCTTCCAGCGCCGCCGCGTCCAGGGTCGGCGGGTTGGTGTTGGGCATGTCCATGAAGCTGGTCAGGCCGCCGGCCACGGCCGCGGCCGACTCGCTGGCGATGTCGCCCTTGTGGGTCAGGCCCGGCTCGCGGAAGTGCACCTGGTCATCGATCATCCCCGGCAGCAGCCAGCGCCCGCGGGCGTCCACGACTTCCTCGCCCGCGCGCGCCTGCAGCCCGCTGCCGATGGCGGCGATGCGCCCGTTCTCGATGCGCAGGTCGCCTTCGGTCTGGCGTCCTTCGTTGACCAGGCGGGCGTTGGTGATGAGAGTGGAGGGCATCAGTGGTGTCCTTGGCAGGAATCGTGCGGGCGGTCAGGGACGGGGTCGTAGCCGCCCGGATGGAGGGGGTGGCAGCGGCCGATGCGGCGGGCGGCCAGCCAGCTGCCGCGCAGCGGGCCATGCCGCTCGATCGCCTGCATCGCGTATTCAGAACAGCTGGGCACGAACCGGCAACGCGGCCCCAGCATGGGACTGATGAAGCGCTTGTAAAAGCGCAGCATCATGATGAGCAGGCGTGTGATCACCGCCGCATGATACCCGCCACCCCGTGAGGTTGCCGCCCGGGATGGGGTGGGCTATAAAGGCGCGCTTTCCCGCTGAGGCGGGGAAAACTTCGGAGGAACCTTCGTACGTGGCTGCCAAGAAACCCGTGAAGAAGGCCGCCAAGCCGGCCAAGAAGCCTTCCCCCGTTGCCAAGGCGACAGGGAAGACCGCCAAGCCTGCCGCCAAGAAGGTGGCGGCCGGCAAGGTCGCCAAGCCCGCCAAGAAGGCGGTGGCGGTGGCCAAGGCGACCAAGGCCGCCAAGCCGGCGGCGAAGAAGCCCGCCAAGGTGGCTGCGGTGAAGAAGGCCGCGGCGCCGGCGAAGAAGGCTCCGGCGAAGAAGGTGGCTGCCAGCAAGGCCGCGCCCGCGAAGAAGGCGGCGGCAACCCGGACCAGCAAGCCCACCACCAAGGCCGCGGCGGCGAAGACCACCGCCCGGCAGGCGACCCCGGCCAAGGCTGCCAAGCAGGCCCCCCGCAAGGTCGCCACCCCGGCTGCTCCCAAGCCGGCCAGCAAGACCAAAACCCCCGCCGCCAAGTCCGCCAGGACGACCGCACCCGTTACCGCGACCGCCCAGCCGGAAACCCGCAAGGTCCACCAGGCACCGGTCGCCGCAACTCCGCAAGAAAAGCCAGTGCCCGCACCGAAATCCCCCAGCTCCAACGCTCCGGCCAAGCCGGTCCCGACCGCCCCGGGGACCCCGGGCAAGGTCGCCGTCGCCGTGGTGTCCAAAAAGACCGACAATGTGAGCCCGGCCCCCACCCGCAGGAAGGTCGTGGAATACAAGATCGACGAAGCCACCGGACGTCCCATCCTTCCGGAAGGCTACAAGCCCTCGCCCGACGAGGAGTACATGAACCCGCTGCAGCTGGAGTACTTCCGGCAGCGGCTGCTGCAGTGGCGCGCCGACCTGGTCGAGGAGTCCAAGCAGACCATCGAGAACCTCAAGGACGAAGTGCGCGACATCGGCGACGAAGCCGAGCGTGCCACCCGCGAGACCGAGAACTCGCTGGAGCTGCGCACCCGCGACCGCTACCGCAAGCTGATCGGCAAGATCGACAGCACGCTCAAGCGCCTGGAGGCCGGCGACTACGGCTACTGCGTCGACACCGGCGAGGAAATCGGCCTGGAGCGCCTGGAGGCGCGCCTGACCGCCGAGCGCACCATCGATGCCCAGGAGCGCTGGGAGCACCTGCAGAAGCAGCAGGGCGAGTAAGCCCGCTCCCGCAAGCATGGCGACAAGGCCCGCCTCACGGCGGGCTTTGTTTTTCCAGTCCTCGCCGACGGGGTGGGCCGGCATGTGCGCGCGCCACTGCGCCCATGCCGCCGGACGCCCGCGTCCGGGGACGCGGGCCGGCGCTTCTCCAACGCCGCTGGCACCACGACCCTCACCTCCGCCCTGGAGCCGGACGCGGAGTCGCGCGATGCCATGCCCCGGTGCGGCGCGGCTCCGTCCGGAGTCCGCGGCACCCCACAGCGGTCGTCTCCGCCACCGCCGCGCGTCACCTGACGGCGGCCCGGCAAGGCCGTCGGTCCTGTCGGGCCATGCGGGGTGCGGGTAGGTCAGAGCTTGCGCAGATCCAGTCGCCGCAGCCGCGGCGCCTTTACCGCGGTGGTGGCGACCACGCCCAGGGTGACGCAGCCGCCCAGTACCACCGCCGGGACCAGGCCCAGCAGGCGCGCCAGGGAGCCGGCGTAGAACGCGCCCAGTTCGTTGGACGAGCCGATGAAAATGCCGTTGATCGAGGCCACCCGCCCGCGCATGCCGTCGGGGGTGACCAGCTGCATGATGGTCGAGCGCAGCACCACCGACACGCCATCGCAGGCGCCGGACAGCAGCAGGAAGAACGCCGACAGCCAGAAGTGCCGCGACAGGCCGAAGCCGATGATGCAAAGCCCGAACCCGGCTACCGCCCACAGCAACAGGCGCCCGGCGTTGCGCCCGGGCACGTGCCGCGCCAGCACCAGGCCCACCGCCACCGCGCCCAGGGCCGGGGCCGCGCGCAGGATGCCCAGGCCTTCCGGGCCGTAGTGCAGGATCTCGCGGATGAAGGCCGGCGCCAGCGAGATCGCCCCGCCGAACAGCACCGCGAACAGGTCCAGCGCCTGTGCGCCGAGCATCACCTGGTTGCCGAACACGAAGCGCAGGCCCTCGCCGATGCTGGCGAACACCGGCGCGCGCGGCCCTTCCGCCGGCGGCTCGTCCACCCGCAGCGCCAGCAGCACCGCGCCGGCGGCCATTGCCAGCACCGCGGCCACGCCGTAGGCCACCGTCTTGCCAGCCAGCCCGACCAGCACGCCGCCCAGCGCCGGGCCGCACACCAGTCCGCCTTGGAACACCACGCTGCCGATGCTGGCGCCGCGCGCGAACTGGGCGCGCGGCAGCACCCGCGCGAACAGCGCGGTGTACACCGGGGTGAGGAAGGCGCGGACCAGGCCGGTCAGCACGATGGCCGCGTAGATCGGCCAGGTGGCGCCGGGGGCGATGCGCCCGGCCGCGACCAGCACCAGCAGCACCGCGGTGGCGCACAGCCCGGCGGTGGCCAGCGCACCCAGCCGGCGCTTGGGCAGGTGGTCGACCAGGTAGCCGGCGAACAGGGCCATGCCGATGTACGGCAGCACCTCGGCCAGGCCGACCAGGCCCAGGGCGAAGGTGTCGCGGGTCAGCTCGTAGACGTGCCAGCCGACCGTGACCGCGACGATCTGGTAGGACAGGATCGCGAACAGGCGGTAGCCGAGCAGGATCCGGAAACCACCTTCGCGCAGCGGCGAGCCGGGCGGGGTTTCCGGGACCGCCTCCACCTCAGGCCTGGCTGCGCGCGGTGTCGCGGATGAAGGCCAGCAGCGAGGCCAGGCCGTTGCTGCGGGTCGGCGACAGGTGCCTGGCAAGGCCGATGTCGGCGATGTAGTCCGGCTCGGTGGCCAGGATTTCCTCCGCCGGACGGCCGGAGTAGACCCGCAGGGCCAGGTAGATCAGGCCGGAGACGATGGCCGAGTCGCTGATCGCATGGAACTCCAGGCGATCGCGGTTGCCCTGCGGCACGATCCAGACCATCGACTGGCAGCCGTGCAGGCGGTGTTCCTCGGTCTTCCATTCCTCCGGGAACGGCGGCAGCTTGCGGCCCAGGTCGATCAGGTACTGGTAGCGCTCGGCCCAGTCGGCGAAGAACGCGAACTCGTCGCGGATGGCGGTCTGCGCCTCGGCGGCGGTGGGTTCGAGCGGGAAGGGGGAAGTGGTCACGGGTTTCTCTGTGGTTGTGGCGGGCCGTCCCTGGCGCGGCCGGGAGATTCCGGCCGCCAGCCCGGGGCAGTCCTGCCCGGGCACCAGGAAGCGGGTCAGGCCCGCTTCCAGCGCGGCCCCTGGGGCGTGTCCTCCAGCAGGATGCCTTCGGCCGCCAGCTGGTCGCGGATGGCGTCGGCGCGGGCGAAGTCGCGCGCCTTCTTGGCCGCGCTGCGCTCGTCCACCAGGGCCTGGATCCGGGCGTCGTCCTCGCCGGAGGCGCCGCGGTTGAACCAGGCTTCCGGCGCCTGCTGCAGCAGGCCCAGGGCCAGGCCGGCGCCCAGCAGCTCGGACTTCAGCCGCGCACGCTCGCCGGCGTCGGTCGCCTTGCGCGCCTCGCCGGCGATGCGGGCCAGCTCGGCCAGCGCCAGCGGGGTGTTGAGGTCGTCGTCCAGCGCCGCCTCGACCGCGGCGGGGATCGCCGGCTGTGCGTCCACGCCGGCCAGGTCGCGCAGGGTGCCGTACAGCCGGTCCAGGGTGCGCACCGACTGCTCGACCAGGGCGTCGGACCACTCCAGCGGCTGCCGGTAGTGGGCCGACATCAGCGCGTAGCGCAGTGCCTCCGGCGGGTGCGCGCGCACCAGGTCGTGGACCTTCTCGATGTTGCCCAGCGACTTGCTCATCTTGGCGCCGCCGAAGTTGAGCATGCCGTTGTGCAGCCAGAAGCGGGCGAACGGCGCGCCGCCGTGGGCGCACTGGCTCTGCGCGATCTCGTTCTCGTGGTGCGGGAACTGCAGGTCGATGCCGCCGGCGTGGATGTCGATGGTCGTGCCCAGATGGGCCTCGGCCATGGCCGAGCACTCGATGTGCCAGCCCGGGCGGCCGCGGCCCCAGGGCGAATCCCAGCCGGGCAGGTCGTCGCTGGAGGGCTTCCACAGCACGAAGTCGCCCGGGTCGCGCTTGTACGGGGCCACCTCGACCCGGGCGCCGGCCAGCATCTCCTCGGTGTCGCGGCGCGAGAGGCGGCCGTAGTCGGCGAAGCTGGCCACCGAGAACAGCACGTGGCCCTCGGCGGCGTAGGCATGGCCGGCCTCGATCAGGCCCTGGATCATCGCGATCATGTGCGCGATGTGGCCGGTGGCGGTGGGCTCGATGTCCGGGGCGAAGTCGCCGGCCACGCCCAGCGCGGCCATGTCCTCGCGGTAGGCGGCGGCGAAGCGCTCGGTGATCGCCGAGATCGGCACGCCCTGTTCGGCCGCGGCGGCATTGATCTTGTCGTCCACGTCGGTGATGTTGCGCGCGTACTTCAGGGCGCCGTGACGCCGGCGCAGCAGCGCGGCCAGGACCCCGAACACCACCGGGCCGCGGGCGTTGCCGATGTGCACGTAGTTGTAGACCGTGGGCCCGCACACGTACATGGTGGGGCAGGCGGGGTCGAGTGGCTGGAAGGCTTCGACCTGGCGCGTCAGGCTGTTGTACAGGCGCAGGGACATCGGCACGGGATACCGGGGACGAGCCGCGCATTCTAGCCTGCGGACCGGGTGGCCGGCCCGCGGCCGCCGCGGGGGCGCGGCGGTTCAGCGGCGTTCAAGGCGCGATCCCTACACTGGAGCCTCCGTTCGCCCCCCACTGGTACCAATGCGACTGTCGTTGCAAATCCCCGTGCTGTGCCTGGCCTGCTCGTTCGGGCTGGCTGCGGGGGCCCAGGAGCCGGACAGCCGCAAGGGCGAACAGCCCGAAGCACCGGTCCGGGTCGTTCCCGCCGAGAACGTCCGCTTCGATTACGCCCAGGTGCTGCGGGTGGAGCCGGTCTACCAGACCCTGCGCGCCACCCGCACCGAGGAGCGCTGCGACGACGTCCCGGTGGTGGAGGTGCGTTCGCGGGCGAGCAAGGCCGGCGCTGAATCCCCGGGGGTGCTGGAGCGGATGGTGGAGTCGGTCAAGGGCATGTTCCGCGAGGAGACGCCGCGGGCCAAGCCGGACCCGGCCCCGGTCTCGGCCACGCCCCGCGGCGGCGCCAACTGCCGCCTGGTCCAGGTCGAGCGCCAGTTCCAGCGGCCGATCGCCTACGACGTGGACTACGTCTACAAGGGCACCAAGTACCGCTCGCGCCTGGCTGAGGACCCCGGCAACCGGCTGCGGATCCGGGTCTCGGTGACCCCCTGGGTGGGCGAGCCCGCGCATTCCCCCTGAGGCGGCCTGCGGACTTGCACGCGCCGCAGGTGCGTGCGACCATCACCGGCCCATGAATACCGACCTTCAGCCGCACGCTGCGAGCGCCGCCCGGATGGCCTCCGGGATGACCTCGCGTGCGCGCCGACCGGAATCCCACTTTTCCGCTGGGTGACCGGAGTGTCGTGCTGTCCGTTCGAGAACCCAGCCCCAGGCTGGGTTTTTTCGTTTCTGGCACGGCAACGGTTTCATGCGCAAAGGACTTTTCCCAGCTAAAGCATCACCCCACGCCGGCCCGCCGGCCAACACCGCAAGGGATCGATCGATGTCTCTCAAGCACTTCCTCAACACCCAGGACTGGAGCCGCCCGGACCTGGATGCGCTGCTCGCCGAAGCCGCCGCGTTCAAGCGCAACAAGCTGGGCAGCGAGCTCAAGGGACGCTCGATCGCGCTGGTGTTCTTCAACCCGTCCATGCGCACCCGCACCAGCTTCGAGCTGGGCGCCTTCCAGCTCGGCGGCCACGCCATCGTGCTGCAGCCGGGCAAGGACGCGTGGCCGATCGAGTTCGACCTGGGCACGGTGATGGACGGCGACACCGAGGAGCACATCGCCGAGGTGGCGCGCGTGCTGGCCCGCTACGTGGACCTGATCGGCGTGCGCGCCTTCCCCAAGTTCAAGGACTGGAGCTACGACCGCGAGGACCGCGTGCTCAAGGCCTTCGCGAAGTACTCGACGGTGCCGGTGATCAACATGGAGACGATCACCCACCCGTGCCAGGAGCTGGCCCACGCCCTCGCCCTGCAGGAGCACTTCGGCACCACCGACCTGCGCGGCAAGAAGTACGTCCTGACCTGGACCTACCACCCCAAGCCGCTGAACACCGCGGTGGCCAACTCCGCCCTGACCATCGCCACCCGCCTGGGCATGGACGTGACCCTGCTGTGCCCGACCCCGGAGTACATCCTCGACGAGCGCTACATCGGCTGGGCCAACCAGAACGTGGCCGAGAGCGGCGGCTCCTTCCGCATCAGCCACGACATCGAGGACGCCTACCGCGGTGCCGACGTGGTCTATGCCAAGAGCTGGGGGGCGCTGCCGTACTTCGGCAACTGGGAGCCGGAAAAGCCGATCCGCGACCAGTACAAGCACTTCATCGTCGACGAGGCCAAGATGGCCCTGACCAACAACGGCGTGTTCAGCCACTGCCTGCCGCTGCGCCGCAACGTCAAGGCCACCGACGCGGTCATGGACTCGCCCAACTGCATCGCCATCGAAGAGGCCGAGAACCGCCTGCACGTGCAGAAGGCGGTGATGGCCGCGCTGGTGCGCGGCCGGTGATTCGGGATTGGGGATTCGTGATTCGAAAGAGCGGGACCGGATCCCCCCTCCATTGCCTACTACTGATTTCTGAGAGAGACGCCCCCATGTCACAAGCTGCTTCCACCAATCCCGAATCCCGAATCCCGAATCCCGCGGCAGCCAGCCGCGACATCGTCCTGGCCTTCTCCGGCGGCCTGGATACCAGCTTCTGCGTGCCCTACCTGAAGGAGCAGGGCTGGAACGTGCACACCGTGTTCGCCGACACCGGCGGCGTGGATGCCGAGGAGCGCGCCTACATCGAGCAGCGCGCCGCGGAGCTGGGCGTGGCCAGCCATGTCACCGTCGACGGCGGGGCCGCGATCTGGAACGGCTTCGTCAAGCCGTTCGTGTGGGCGGGCGAGGGCTACCAGGGCCAGTACCCGCTGCTGGTCTCCGACCGCTACCTGATCGTCGACGCCGCGCTCAGGCGCGCCGCCGAGCTGGGCACCAACGCCATCGCCCACGGCTGCACCGGCATGGGCAACGACCAGGTCCGCTTCGACCTGGCGGTCAAGGCCCAGGGCGACTACCGCATCGTCGCCCCGATCCGCGAGATCCAGAAGGAACACACCCAGACCCGCGCCTACGAGCAGAAGTACCTGGAGGAGCGCGGCTTCGAGGTGCGCGCCAAGCAGAAGAGCTACACCATCAACGAGAACCTGCTGGGCGTGACCATGTCCGGCGGCGAGATCGACAAGTGGGAAGCCCCGGGCGAGGGCGCCCGCGCCTGGTGCGCGCCGCGCAGCGCGTGGCCGGCCGAGCCGCTGCGGGTGACCCTGAAGTTCGTCGAGGGCGAGGCGGTGGAGCTGGACGGCAAGCCGCTGGAGGGCGCGAAGATCCTGGCCCGGCTGAACACCATGTTCGCCCAGTACGGCGTCGGCCGCGGCATGTACACCGGCGACACCGTGATCGGCCTGAAGGGCCGCATCGTGTTCGAGGCCCCGGGCCTGACCGCGCTGCTGGCCGCGCACCGCGCGCTGGAGGAGGCGGTGCTGTCCAAGCAGCAGAACCGATTCAAGCCGGAAGTGGCGCGCAAGTGGGTGGAGCTGGTGTACGAGGGCTTCTACCACGACCCGCTGAAGACCGACCTGGAGGCCTTCCTCAAGTCCTCGCAGGCCAAGGTCAACGGCGAGGTGGTGCTGGAGACCCGCGGCGGCCGCGTGGACGCCGTGGCGATCCGCTCGCCGCACATCCTCAATGCCAAGGGCGCCACCTATGCCCAGTCGGCCGACTGGGGCGTGGAGGAGGCCGAGGGCTTCATCAAGCTGTTCGGCATGAGCAGCACCCTGTGGGCCGAGGTCAACCGCTGACGTGAGCGAAGCGGCCGCCCGCATCCTGGTACGCAGCGCCGGCATGGAGGACCTGCCGGCGCTGGCGGCGCTGTTCGACGGCTACCGCGTGTTCTACGGGCAGCCGTCGGACCCGACGCGCGCGGCGGCGTTCCTGCGCCAGCGCCTGGAGCGCGGCGACTCGCACCTGCTGCTGGCGGTGGACGCGCAAGGCAACGCCCTGGGCTTCACCCAGCTGTATCCGCTGTTCACCTCGGTCGGCACCGCGCCGATCGAGCTGCTCAACGACCTGTTCGTCGCGCCGCAGGCGCGAGGGCGGGGCGTGGGCCGGGCGCTGCTGCGCAGGGCCGCCGAGGACGCGCGCAAGCGCGGGGCGGTGCGGCTCGAGCTGCAGACCACGGTCGACAACGCCACCGCCCAGGCGCTTTACGCCAGCGAAGGCTGGGCGCGTGCGGACGGCTTCATCGGGTTCAGCAAGGGATTGTGACGATGACCCGACTGCGCATCAGCAACGACCGCAGCGAACTGGACCTCGACCTGATCCACCGTTTCCTGTCACGGGAGGCGTACTGGAGCCGCGGCATCCCGCGGGAGACGGTGGAGCGGGCGATCGCCGGCTCGCTGTGCTTCGGCGGCTACCTCGGGGACGCCGGCCAGGTGGCCTTCGCCCGCGTGGTCACCGACGGCGCCACCTTCGGCTACCTGGCCGACGTGTTCGTGCTGCCCGGGCACCGCGGGCGCGGCCACGGCAAGCAGCTGGTGGCCGCGGTGATGGAGCATCCGCAGCTGCGGGGCCTGCGCCGCTTCCTGCTGGCCACCTCCGACGCGCACGGCCTGTACGCGCAGTTCGGTTTCGCCGCGCTGGCGCGGCCGCAGACCCTGATGGAACTCCTCCGCCCGGACATCTGCCAGTCCGCGGCCGCTTCCGCCTGACACACCGGACCCCATGACCGACCTGCTCCAATCCACCCTCGCGCACCTGGAAAAGCTGGTGTCCTTCGACACCCGCAACCCGCCGCGCGCGATTGCCGCCGAGGGCGGCATCTTCGACTACCTGCGCGCGAACCTGCCCGGCTTCCAGGTGCAGGTGGTGGACCACGGCGCCGGCGCTGTCAGCCTGTACGCGGTGCGCGGCAGGCCGAAGTACCTGTTCAACGTGCACCTGGACACGGTGCCGGACTCGCCGCACTGGAGCGCCGACCCGCACCTCATGCGCCGCCTGGACGACCGCGTGGTCGGCCTGGGCGTGTGCGACATCAAGGGCGCCGCCGCCGCCCTGGTGGCCGCGGCCAATGCCGGCGACGGCGACGCCGCGTTCCTGTTCTCCTCCGACGAGGAAGCCAACGACCCGCGCTGCATCGCCGCCTTCCTCGGGCGCGGCATCCCCTACGAGGCGGTGCTGGTGGCCGAGCCGACCATGGGCCAGGCGGTGCTGGCGCACCGTGGCATTTCCTCGGTGCTGGTGCGCTTCAAGGGCCGCGCCGGACACGCCTCCGGCCAGCAGGACGCGGCCGCCAGCGCATTGCACCAGGCCGTGCGCTGGGGCGACCGCGCGCTGGACCACGTGCAGTCGCTGGCGCACGCGCGTTTCGGCGGCCTCACCGGCCTGCGCTTCAACATCGGCCGCATCGAGGGCGGGATCAAGGCCAACATGATCGCGCCGGAAGCCGAGCTGCGCTTCGGCTTCCGTCCGCTGCCGTCGATGGACGTGGACCAGCTGCTGGCCACTTTCGCCGGCTTCGCCGAGCCGGCCGCGGCGCACTTCGAGGAGATCTTCCGCGGCCCGAGCCTGCCCTCCGGCGACATCGCCCGCGCCGAGGAGCGCCGCCTGGCCGCGCGCGACGTGGCCGACGCCCTGGGCCTGCCGATCGGCAACGCCGTGGACTTCTGGACCGAGGCCTCGCTGTTCTCGGCCGGCGGCTACACCGCGCTGGTGTACGGCCCCGGCGACATCGCCCAGGCGCACACCGCCGACGAGTTCGTGACCCTGGACCAGCTGCGCGGCTACGCCGAGTCGGTCCACCGCATCATCAACGGCCCGCGCTGAGCGAACCCCTTTCCGCGCCGGCCCCGGGCCGGCCCTTCCTTCCCTCCGACATCCGACCGTGAACGTTCCCGCCACCCCGACCCAGATCCAGACCCGCCAGACCATCGTCCGCCTGCTGTCCAGCATGGCCAGCGCCAAGGAGATCAGCCAGTACCTCAAGCGCTTCTCCCAGGTCGACGCCAAGCGCTTCGCGGTGGTGAAGGTCGGCGGCGCGGTGCTGCGCGACGAGCTGGAGGACCTGACTTCCTCGCTGGCGTTCCTGCAGGAGGTCGGCCTGACCCCGATTGTGCTGCACGGCGCCGGCCCGCAGCTGGACGCCGAGCTGGCGGCGGCGGGGATCGAGAAGCAGACCGTCAACGGCCTGCGCGTGACCTCGCCGGAAGCGCTGGCGATCGTGCGCCGCGTGTTCCAGGCCTCCAACCTCAAGCTGGTCGAGGCGCTGCAGCGCAACGGCGTGCGCGCCACCTCGATCACCGGCGGCGTGTTCGAGGCCGACTACCTCGACCAGGTCACCTACGGCCTGGTGGGCGAGGTGAGGAAGGTCAACCTGGCGCCGATCGAGGCCAGCCTCAACGCCGGCTCGATCCCGGTGATCACCAGCCTGGGCGAGACCCCCAGCGGCCAGATCCTCAACATCAACGCCGACTTCGCCGCCAACGAGCTGGTGCGCGAACTGCAGCCGTACAAGATCATCTTCCTCACCGGCACCGGCGGCCTGCTCGACGAGAAGGGCAAGGTGATCGACTCGATCAACCTGTCCACCGAATACGAGCACCTGATCCAGCAGCCGTGGATCCACGGCGGCATGAAGGTCAAGATCGAGCAGATCAAGGACCTGCTGGACAGCCTGCCGCTGGAGTCCTCGGTGTCGATCACCCGCCCGGCCGACCTGGCCAAGGAGCTGTTCACCCACAAGGGCTCCGGCACCCTGGTGCGCCGCGGCGAGCGCGTGCTGCGGGTGGAGTCGTGGCGCGACCTGGACCTGGCGCGGATCAAGGCGCTGATCGAGTCCAGCTTCGGCCGCGAGCTGGTGCCGGACTACTTCGAGCGCACCGACCTGCTGCGCGCCTACGTCAGCGAGAACTACCGCGCGGCGGTGGTCCTGGTGCGCACCGAGGCCGGCACCTACCTGGACAAGTTCGCGGTGCTGGACGACGCCCAGGGCGAGGGCCTGGGCCGGGCGGTGTGGAACGTGATGCGCGAGGAAACGCCGGAGCTGTTCTGGCGCTCGCGCCACAACAACCAGGTCAACATCTTCTACTACGCCGAGTCCGACGGCTGCATCAAGCAGGAGAAGTGGAAAGTGTTCTGGTACGGCATCGGTGGCTTCGACCGGATCGAGCGTTGCGTGGCCCACTGCGGCACGCGCCAGCCCACCCTGGTCGGCTGACATGGCCGCGCCATCCCCCCAGGCCTGGCGCCACGCCCCGGTGCTGGCCGGGCGGCACGCGGTGCTCGAGCCGCTGCACGCCGGCCATGTCGACGGCCTGCGCGTGGCGGCAGAGGAAGGCGGCCTGCACCGGCTCTGGTACGCCAGCGTGCCGGCGCCGGAGCAGGTCGAGGCCTACGTCGCCGCCGCCGTGGCCGCGCAGGAGGCGGGCCAGGCGCTGGCCTTCGCCGTGCGCGACGCCGCCGGCGAGGTGGTCGGCACCACCCGCCTGTACGGCCTGGACCCGCAGGTACCGCGGCTGGGCATCGGCTACACCTGGTATGCGCCGCGGGTGCAGCGCACCGGGGTCAACACCGAGTGCAAGCTGATGCTGCTGCAGCACGCCTTCGAGGTGATGGGCTGCGCCGCGGTGTTCTTCGAGACCAGCTGGTTCAACCACCGTTCGCGCCAGGCCATCGAGCGCCTGGGCGCGAAGCAGGAAGGCGTCCTGCGCAACCACAAGCGCCACGCCGACGGAACGCTGCGCGATTCCGTCGTGTTCTCCATCATCGACACCGAATGGCCGGGGGTGCGCAGCCACCTCCGGTTCCGACTGGATTCGCACGCATGAGCAGGAAGTATTCCATCGGCATCGTCGGCGCCCGCGGGCATACCGGCGCCGAGCTGATCCGCCTGGTGGCGGCCCACCCGCAGCTGGAGCTGGCGTTCGTGTCCTCGCGCGAGCTGGACGGCCAGCGCGTGGCCGACCACAACGACGCCTACCAGGGCGAACTGCGCTTCGAGAACCTGGCCCACGAACAGGTCGCGGCCAAGGGCGCGGACGTGGTGGTGCTGGCGCTGCCCAACGGCAAGTCCGGCGAGATCGTCGCCGGCATCGATGCCCAGGCCCCGGACACCCTGGTGGTCGACCTGTCGGCCGACCACCGCTTCGACCCGGCCTGGTACTACGGCCTGCCGGAGATCACCCGCGGCGGCTACCAGGGTCAGAAGCGGATCAGCAATCCCGGCTGCTACGCCACCGCGATGCAGCTGGCGATCTGGCCGATGCTCGAGTACCTGGCCGGCCCGCCGCAGTGCTTCGGCGTGTCCGGCTACTCCGGCGCCGGCACCACTCCCTCGGACCGCAACAACCCCGAGCTGCTGCGCGACAACCTGATGCCGTACGCGCTGGCCGACCACATCCACGAGCGCGAGGTCTCCGCGCAGCTGCGGGTCCCGGTGGAGTTCATGCCGCACGTGGCCCCGCACTTCCGCGGCATCACCATGACCGTGAACATGTGGCTGGCCGAGCCGCTCAAGGCCGACTGGGTGCGCGCGCGCTACGAGCAGCGCTACGCCGGCGAGCCGCTGGTGCAGGTGCTGGAGCATGCGCCGTGGGTGAGCCGCATCGCCGGCCGCCACGGCGTGGAGATCGGCGGCTTCACCGTGGCCCCGGGCGGCAAGCGCCTGGTGGTGGTGGCCACCCTCGACAACCTGCTCAAGGGCGCGGCCACCCAGGCCATGCAGAACATCAACATCGCGCTGGGACTGCCGGAACTGGCCTCGATCCCGGCCTTCAAGGAGAGTGCCCATGGCTGAGCTGCTGTGGCAGAAGCCCGGCGTGGCGGTGGACGCGCAGATCCAGCGTTTCCTCGCCGGCGACGACGTGGTCCTGGACCGCGAGTTCTTCCTGCACGACATCGCCGCCAGCACCGCGCACGCCGAGGGACTGCAGCGCATCGGCATCCTCTCGGCCGAAGAGCTGGAAGGGCTCAAGCGCGAACTGGCGATCCTGGCCGAGGACTTCCGCAGCGGCGCCTTCGTGCTCGACGAGCGCTACGAGGACTGCCACTCGGCGATCGAGTCGCGCCTGACCGAGCGCCTGGGCGATGCAGGTCGCAAGATCCACACCGGCCGCAGCCGCAACGACCAGATCCTGGTCGCCACCCGGCTGTGGCTGAAGGAGAAGCTGGCGCGGGTGGCGCAGCTGTCGCGCGAGGTCGCGCGGGTGGCGTTGGACCGCGCCCCCGCCGAGAAGGCCCTGCCGATCCCGGGCTACACCCACATCCAGCGCGCCGTGGTGTCCTCGGCCGGCATGTGGTGGGCCGGCTGGGCCGAGGCCTTCATCGACGACGCCATCCGCGCCGCCGACACGCTGAAGCTGGTGGACTGCAACCCGCTGGGCACGGCTGCCGGCTACGGCGTCAACCTCAGGCTGGACCGCGAACACACCACCGCCGCGCTGGGCTTCGCGCGCATGCAGGTCAGCCCGGTGTACGCGCAGCTGTCGCGCGGCAAGTTCGAGCTGGCCGCGCTGGAGGCCCTCGGCAGCGCGACCCTGGACCTGCGCCGCCTGGCCTGGGACCTGTCGCTGTACACCACCGCCGAGTTCGGCTTCGTCGCGCTGCCGCCGCAGTACACCACCGGCAGCTCGATCATGCCCAACAAGCGCAACCCGGACGTGATCGAGCTGATGCGCGCCACCCACGCCAGCGTGGCCGCCGCGCGCACCGAGATCGAGCAGCTGCTGTCGCTGCCCTCCGGCTACCAGCGCGACCTGCAGTCCTCCAAGGGCGCGATCGTGCACGGCTTCGCCCGCGGCCTGGCCGCGCTGGAACTGCTGCCGGCGCTGCTGGCCAACCTGGAGTGGCGCGGGGACAAGCTGCGCGCGGCGATCGACTCGGGCATGTATGCCACCGACGTGGCGGTCGAGGCCGCGATCGCCGGCGTGCCGTTCCGCGAGGCCTACAAGGCCGCCGCGGCCAGCGCCGACACCGCGGGGCAGGGGCGCACGCCGGAAGGCAGCCTGGCCGCGCGCACCTCGCCCGGCGCGGCCGCGGACCTGCGCCTGGCCGAGCTGGAAGCGCGCTGGGCCGCCCTGTAAGGGGCCGGCTGGCGCAGTGGTAGACGCGGGCGGCGCGCCGTCCGCGGAAGTGCAACGACGGTTTGCCGACAGGAAGGACGCACCATGAAGCACTACCTCGTCATCGCCATGCGCCGCCCGGGCTTCGACCCGGCCGTGGTCGCGCCGCACCTGGCGTACCTGGACGACCTGGACGCGCGCGGCCTGCTGGCCGCTTCCGGTCCGTTCGCCGACGGCAGCGGCGGCGCCTATGTGCTGCGCGGGCTCGCCAGCCTTGGCGAGGCCCAGGCCGTCGCCGCCGCCGATCCGCTGGCGCTGACCGGCAGTTCCAGCCTGGAGGCGCGCGAGTGGACCCTGGCCGCGCGGGGCAAGGGCCTGGCATGAGCGACGCGGCCCTGTCCCTGCACCTGCAACCGCTGCCGGCCTGGCGCCGTGCCGTGCTGAAGGTCGGCAGCAGCCTGCTGGCCGCCGATGGCGGCGGGCTGTCGCCGCGCTTCGCCCTGGGCCTGGCACAGTTCGTGTCCTCCTCGGTGCTGGCCGGGCGCGAGGTGGTGGTCGTGTCCTCCGGCGCGGTCGCCGCCGGCCGCGCCATCCTGCCGCGCGCGGCCGAGGCCGGCGCCGCCATCGCCCAGCGCCAGGCGCTGGCCGCGCTGGGCCAGGCACGCCTGATCGAGCTGTGGCAGCGCTTCTTCGAGCGCCCGGTGGCGCAGGTGCTGCTGCCCCACGACGACCTGCGCAACCGCCGCCGCTACCTCAACGCCCGCGCCACCCTCAAGGAGCTGCTGGCGCTGGGCACGCTGCCGGTGGTCAACGAGAACGACACCGTCTCGGTGGACGAGCTCAAGCTGGGCGACAACGACAACCTGGCGGCGATCGTCGCGGCCCTGATCGATGCCGACGTGCTGTTCATCGCCACCGACATCGACGGCCTGTACGACGCCAATCCGCGCGGCAACCCGCAGGCCCGGCTGGTGCCCGAGGTGGCCGAGCTGACCGCGGAAGTGCTGGCCATGGCCGGCGGCAGCGGCAGCGCCGTGGGCACCGGCGGCATGCGCACCAAGCTGGAGGCCGCGGCCAAGGCCGGCGCGGCCGGCATCGACACCGTGCTGTTCAACGGCCGCCGCCCGGAGGTGGTGCGCGAGCTGGTCCACGACCGCCTGCATGGCACCCGCATCCGCGCCGCGCGCAGCCGCATCGCCGCGCGCAAGTACTGGCTGCGGCACGCGCCGGTGGAGCGGGGGGCGCGGATCGTGGTCGACGCCGGCGCCGCCGCCGCGCTGGCGGCCAAGGGCGCCTCGCTGCTGCCCGGCGGCGTGGTCGCGGCCGAGGGCGAGTTCCGGCGCGGCGACATGGTCGAGGTGGTGGTGCGCGGGGACGGCGGCGTGCGCGCCGTGGCCCGCGGCATCAGCCAGTACTCGGCGGTGGACGTGGCCCGCATCGCCGGCCGCCACTCGCGCGACATCGAGTCGATCCTGGGCTACAACTACGGCGGCAACGTGATCCACCGCGACGACCTGGTGCTGCTGCCGGCCTGAGCCGGCGCCAGCCCCGGCCGGCGCGGCATGGCCCGGACCGAACCAGGAGCAGGGAACGACCATGAGCGACATCAAGACCCAGGCACTGCAGGCGCGCGAAGCCGCGCTGGCCATCGCCCAACTGTCCACGGAAGGCAAGAACGCGCTGCTGCGGGCGATGGCCGATGCGCTGGAGGCCGACGCGGCCGCGATCCTGGAGGCCAACGCGCGCGACATCGAGGCGGCGGTGGCCAAGGGCGTGGGCGCTGCCATGCAGGACCGCCTGCGCCTGGACGACAAGCGCCTGCAGGGCGTGGCCAACGCGCTGCGCGAGGTGGCGGAACTGCCGGACCCGGTGGCCCAGGTGACCCGCGCCTACGACCGCCCCAACGGCATCCACGTCGAGCGCGTGCGCGTGCCGCTGGGCGTGATCGCGATGATCTACGAGGCCCGCCCCAACGTGACCGCCGACGCCGCCGCGCTGTGCCTGAAGGCCGGCAACGCGGTGATCCTGCGCGGCGGCTGGGAGGCGATCCATTCCAACACCGCCATCGCCGCCGCGCTCAAGCGCGCCCTGCGCGAGGCCGGGCTGCCGGAGGCGGTGGTCACCCTGGTCGAGGACCTGCGCCGGGAAACCATCCTCGAGCTGATCCAGCTCAACGACATCGTCGACCTGGTGATCCCGCGCGGCGGCGAGGGCCTGATCCGGTTCGTGGCCGAGCACGCGCGGGTGCCGGTGATCAAGCACTACAAGGGCGTGTGCCACCAGTACGTGGACGCGCCGGCCGACCTGGGCATCGCCCTGGAACTGCTGGTCGACGGCAAGGTCTCGCGACCGGCCGCGTGCAACTCGCTGGAAACCCTGCTGGTGCACGCCGACGTGGCCGCCTCGTTCCTGCCGCGCGCGGCGCGCGAACTGCGCGGGCGCGGGGTCGAGCTGCGCGGCTGCGAGCGCAGCCGCGCGATCGTGCCGGACATGGTCGAGGCCACCGAGGACGACTACGCCGCCGAATACCTGGACTTGATCCTGGCGGTGCGCGTGGTCGACGGCCTGGAGCAAGCCATCGAGCACATCCAGCGCTACACCTCCGACCACACCGAGGTGATCGTCACCGCCGACGCCAGCCACGCCGAGCGCTTCGTGCAGGCGCTGCGCTCGGCGGTGGTGATGGTCAACGCCTCCTCGCGCTTCTCCGACGGCGGCGAGCTGGGCCTGGGCGCGGAGATCGGCATCTCCACCACGCGCCTGCACAGCTACGGCCCGATGGGCCTGGAGGCGCTGACCGTGGAGCGCTTCGTGGTCCGCGGCGAGGGCCAGGTGCGGCACCCGGACCTGCTGGCGCAGGCGGACGAGTAGGCCTTACCAGCGGTCCTCGAGGTGGCCCGGGCGGCACGCCGCCCAGGCGCCGCACAGCATCAGCAGCACGCACCCGGCCAGGAACGCGAACGAGGCGCCCCAGCCGTGGCTGCGCGCGTGCAGCAGGCCGAACAGCAGCGGGCCCAGGCAGCTGAGCGCGTAGCCCACGCCCTGGGTGAAGCCGGACAGCGCCGCCGAGCCGGCCGGCGAGCGCGTGCGCAGGTTCACCAGGGTCAGCGCCAGCGGGAAGGTGCCCGGGCCCAGGCCCAGCAGCGACACCCACAGCACCGGCGCGGCCAGCGGCGCCCAGTACAGCCCGGCGAAGCCGGCCAGGTGGCAGCCCGCGCACAGCAGGGCGATGGGGTAGGGATTGCGCAGGCGCGCGGCCAGCGCCGGCATCACCAGCGCGCTGGCCAGGCCCAGGGCCGAGAACAGCGCCAGCATGGTGCCGCCGAACGCGGCGCTGGCGCCGGCCTCGACCATCAGCCCCGGCAGCCAGGTGAACAGTGCATAGGTCACCAGCGAGGTCATGCCGAACATCAGCGCCATGCCCCAGCCCAGGGCGGTGCGCCAGACCCGGCCGCGGGCGGCCGCCGGCAGTTCCGGCGCCGCGTCGCCGGGCCGCACCGCCGCCTCGTGCACCCGCGCCAGTTCGCTGCCGGGCTCGCGTTCGCGGCGCAGCACCAGCAGCCACGGCAGCAGCGCGGCCAGCGCCAGCAGCGTCCACAGGCCCAGCGACGCCCGCCAGCCGGCCGCGGTGGCCACCGGCACCGCCAGCAGCGCCGGCAGGATGGTGCCGACCTGCAGCACGGTGATGTACAGCGAGCTGAGCGTGCCCACGCGCTCGGGGAAGTAGCGCTTGACCAGTGGCGGCAGGATCACGTTGCCGATGCCCATGCCGGCCAGGGCCACGGCCGAGGCGGCCAGCAGGGCGGCGCTGGAGCCGCCCAGGGCGCGCCACAGCAGGCCGGCGCTGGCCAGGCCCATGGACAGCGCCGCGGTGCGTTCCAGGCCCAGCCGGTGCGCCAGGCGCGGGGTGCCGACGCCGGCGGCGGCGAAGGCGGCGGTGGGGACCATGCCCAGCAGGCCGGCGAAGGCCGGGCCGAAGCCGAACTCGCGGCCCAGCACGTCCAGCAGCGGGGTCAGCGAGGTGACCGCGGTACGCAGGTTGAACGCGGCCAGCACGATGCCGGCCAGCACCAGCGCGCGCCCGGAAGTCCTGGCCGCGCCTGCGGAAGGGGATGCATGCATGCGATGGCCTCGCGGCGGCTGCGGTTTTTCCGGATCCCGGAAAGCAAAAACCGGCGCGAGGCCGGTCTGCGTACCGCTTGAAGATTGGTCGGGGAGACAGGATTCGAACCTGCGACCTCTACGTCCCGAACGTAGCGCTCTACCAGCCTGAGCTACACCCCGACAGGGCGCGCATCATACTGGATATCGAAGCGGCTGGGCAAGGATTTCCCGAAAAATTTTTCACCTCACTCGCCGGGCTTGGCCGCGGTGGTCGGGGCGCCGGTCGCCGCGCGCCGCGCGAGCACCGCCTCGCGGTGCGCGATGTAGGCGTTGGCGGCCAGGATCACCAGCGCGCCGGCCAGGGTCCAGGCATCGATCGCCTCGTCGAACAGCAGCCAGCCGAACACCGCCACGATCGGCAGCTGCATGAAGCCGATCGGGGTCAGCGCCGAGACCTCGCCCAGCTTCAGTGCGCGCGTCCACAGCATGTGCCCGCCGGTGCCGAACATGCCGGCGGCCACCACCCACAGCCAGGCGGTGCCCTGCGGCCAGGTCCACACGCCCAGCGCCGGCACCAGCGACATCGGCACCCACAACAGGGTGGTCCAGATCACGATGCGGTCGGCCGGCTCGGTGGCCGACAGCTGCTTGATCTGGATGGCGACGATCGCCGACAGCAGCGCCGCCATCACCGCCACCAGGGTGCCGGTGCTGAAGCCGGTGGTGCCGGGGCGCACGATCAGCAGCACGCCGATGAAGCCCAGCACAACCGCGGCCCAGCGCCGCGCGCGCACGCGCTCGCCCAGCATCGCCGCCGCGGCGATGGTGGCGAACAGCGGGGTGGAGTAGGACAGCGAGATCGCCTGCGCCAGCGGCAGGTGGCCGATCGCCCAGAAGCCGGCCAGCATCGAGCAGATGCCGACCAGGCAGCGGAACAGGTAGCGCGGGAAGTGCTGCGTGCGCAGCAGCCCGGGGCCGTGGCGCAGCAGCAGCGGCAGCGCCGCCAGCAGGCCGAAGAAGTTGCGGAAGAACGCCACCTCGAAGGTGTGCAGGCTGGCCGAGGCCAGCCGGATCGCCACCACCATCAGTCCGAACAGCGCGGTGCTGCCCAGCATCAGCAGCGCGGCACGCAGCGGTACCGGAAGCGGGCGGCGCGCGGAAGACATCAGCTTCCCCAGTCCGCGCCGACCAGGCGTGGCTCCGGTTCCAGCGCCACCCCGAAGCGTTCCCGCACCGAGGCGGCGATGCGCCGGGCCAGGTCCAGCAGCTGCAGGCCGGTGGCGCGGCCGTGGTTGACCAGCACCAGGGCGTGGCCGGCGGACACCCCGGCGTCGCCGTCGCGGAAGCCCTTCCAGCCACAGGCGTCGATCAGCCAGCCGGCCGACAGCTTGCGGGTACCGGCCGCGTCGCCGGGGAATACCGGCAGCGCCGGGTGCGCGGCGCGCAGCGCCTCGGCCAGCGCCTGCGGCACGATCGGGTTCTTGAAGAAGCTGCCGGCGTTGCCGACCCGTGCCGGGTCCGGCAGCTTGCGCCGGCGGATGCGGATCACCGCCTCGGCCACCTCGCGCGGGCCGGGCGCGGAGGCGCCCATGGCGGCCAGCTCGTCGGCCAGTCCGGCGTAGTCCAGGCGCGGCGCGGCGGTGCGCGACAGCTCGAATTCCACCGCGGCCACGATCCAGCGCCCGGGCTGGCGCTTGAACGCGCTGTCGCGGTAGCCGAAGGCGCAGGCGGTGCGGTCCAGCCGCACCCAGCCACCGGCCTGCAGGTCCCAGGCCTCCACCGCGGCGATGTGCTCGCCGACCTCCACGCCATAGGCGCCGATGTTCTGGATCGGCGCGGCGCCGACGCTGCCGGGGATCAGGGCCAGGTTCTCCAGGCCGCGCAGGCCTTGCTCCACCGACCACATCACCAGGCCGTGCCACTCCGCGCCGGCCTCGGCGCGCACGCGCACGCGCCCGCCGTCGTCGTGCAGCAGTTCCACCCGGCGGCCGCCCATCACCAGCACCGCGCCAGGCGCGTCGCCGGCGAACAGCAGGTTGCTGCCGCCGCCCAGCGGCAGCAGCGGCAGGCCGCGCAGCTGGTCCAGGACCAGCGTCTCGGGCAGGGTGGTGCTGTCGTTGACCTGCAGCAGCCAGGGCGCGCGAGCGGGCACGCGGAAGGTGTTGCGCGCGGTGAGGTCCGCGTCGCGGACCAGCTGGTAGAGAGCAGTCATGCCGGCGGGATCATGCGTCGGCGGTGCCGCGGCTGGGGGCTTCCTTGCGCCGGCGCATCGCGTCCACGCATTCGGCCACCAGCTCCGGGCCGCGGTAGACCAGCCCGGTGTAGCACTGCACCAGGACCGCGCCGGCGGCCATCTTGGCCACCGCGTCGGCCCCGGAGAGGATGCCGCCCACGCCCACCAGCGGGATCGACTCGGGCAGGCGCGCGCGCAGGCGGCGCAGCACGAAGGTGGCCTGGTCCATCAGCGGCGCGCCGGACAGGCCGCCGGCCTCCTGCGCATGCGGCAGGCCCTGGACCCGGGCGCGGTCGACCGTGGTGTTGGTGGCGATCACGCCGTCCACGGCCAGGTCGGAGAGCACCCGCGCGGCGGCGTCGATGTCGTTGTCGCTCAGGTCCGGGGCGATCTTGACCAGCACCGGCACGCGCTTGCCGTGCTGCGCGGCCAGCCGCTCCTGCGCCTCGCGCAGGGTGCCGACCAGGCGCCGCAGCGCCTGCTCCTCCTGCAGCTCGCGCAGGCCGGCGGTGTTGGGCGAGGAGATGTTGACGGTGACGTAGTCGGCCAGCGGGTAGACGCGTTCCAGGCAGTACAGGTAGTCGCTGGCGGCGTCCTCGTTGGCGGTGTCCTTGTTCTTGCCGATGTTGATGCCCAGCAGGCCGCCCTTGCGTTGCGCGCGCTCGACGTTGCGCACCAGCACGTCCACGCCGTCGTTGTTGAAGCCCAGGCGGTTGATCACCGCCTGCGCCGCCGGCAGGCGGAACATGCGCGGCTTCGGGTTGCCGGGCTGCGGGCGCGGGGTCACGGTGCCGACCTCGACGAAGCCGAAGCCCAGCGCCAGCAGCGCGTCGATGTGGGCGCCGTTCTTGTCCAGGCCGGCGGCCAGGCCGACGGGATTGGGGAAGGTCAGGCCCAGCACGCGGGTCGGCAGCGGTGCGCTGCGGCGCGCCAGCAAGGCGATGGTGCCGCTGGCATGGGCCAGCTCCAGCGCCTTCAGGCCCAGGCCATGGGCGCGCTCGGCGTCGGCGCCGAACAGGAAGGGCCGGGCCAGGGAATAGATCGACATCAGCCCACCGAGGCCAGCCAGGCCACGCCGCCCAGGAACAGGAACACCACCATCAGGCCGAGCAGGCCCAGCACCACCGGCGCCCAGCCCAGGGCCAGGCCGACCAGGGCCATGCCGTCGCCGTCGAGGGTGCCGCCGGAACGGCGGATCTCGGAACGGGCCATGTGCCCGGTGACGATGGCCACCAGCGAACCCAGCAGCGGCAGCAGCGTCCAGCCGAGCAGGCCAGTGACGAGGCTGGTGACGGCCAGGGGGCTGGTCTTGGGGATCTGGTTCATTCGGTTTCCTGGGGGGGTCGGGGCGGCCGTGGCGGCGCGCAGGGGCGATTATTCCAGAAACCCGCGGCGCCGCCGCGGTTCAGGGCATGCGCCCGGTGCGCAGGGCATGGGCCCAGTCCGCGCGGCCCAGCTCCGCGGCCCGGTGCGCAGCGGCCTGGTGGTCGTACTCCACGGCCACCAGGTCGGCGTGCCAGCCGCCCCCGCGCCGCTCCAGCACGGCGTAGCGGGCGTGCGGGGTGCCGGTGCCGGACTGGTGGCGCACCGGGTACTCCGTATCGAATGCCGGCAGGCCGACGCTGCCGGGATTGCAGGCCAGGCGGCCGTCGTCCAGGCGCAGCTGGCGCGGGGTATGCGAATGCCCGCACAGCACCACCGCCGCGCCGGCGGCGTCGGGGTGGTCCAGGCGCGCAGCCACGGCGTGGGCGCTGGCCGCGACCAGCACCGGTGGGGCGATGTCGTCCAGCAGGTACTGCAGGTCGCTGCCCGGGGTGCCATGGCACAGCAGCACCTCGTCCAGGCGCAGGCGCGGGGGCAGGGCGCGGATCCAGTCCAGCTGCGCGGCGGTGAGCGCCTGGCGGGCGTGGGCGTCGGAGGGGGCCAGCCCGGCCGGGTTGCCCAGCAGCTGGCGCTCGTGGTTGCCGGCGATGGTGGGCAGGTCCAGGGGGACCAGCCGCTCCAGGGTCTCGCGCGGCCACAGCGGGCCGGAGACGATGTCGCCGAGGTTCACGGTGAGGTCGCAGCCGCGGCGGGCGATGTCGGCCAGCACCGCCTCCAGCGCGGGCAGGTTGCCATGGATGTCGGAAATGGCGGCGATGCGCATCTCAGTCCGGGGTGCCGACGAAGATGCGCGTGTCGTAATCGAAATCGACGCGGCCGTCCACCGCGGTGGCGGCAAACAGCCCGTCCAGCGCGGCCATCATCGGCGCGTGCCGGGGATGGCCGGGGCGCGGGGCGTAGGAGGAGGACAGCAGGCGCCCGCGCAGCGCCTCCAGGTCCAGCCGCTGCGAATGCGGGAAGCGGGCCAGGCCGCGCAGGCCGCGGCCGAACCAGCGGCGCATGTGCGCGTCGTCGCCGTAGCGCTCGGACACGCTGGTGTAGTCCAGCCCGTACTCGCGCAGCAGGCGCTCGTAGCCTTCCAGGAAGGGCGTGCCGGCCAGCCGGCGCGAGTTCCAGTACACCGCCACCAACCCGCCCGGGCGCAGGATGCGGCGCCATTCCGGCTTCACCGCCTGTTGGTCGAACCAGTGGAAGGCCTGCGCCGCCGAGACCAGGCCGACGCTGTCATCGTCCAGGGTGGTGGCCTCGGCGCGGCCATCGACCGCGCGGAAGCGCGGATGCTTGCCCAGCCAGTCGACCGCCGCCTGGCGCATGGCGGCGTTGGGCTCCACCGCGACCACCGGGTGGCCTGCATCGAGGAACAGTTTCGCGGAAATGCCGGTGCCGGCGCCGATGTCGGCCACCGGCCAGCCAGCGTCCACGCCGTGTTCCTCGCGCAGCCATTGCAGCAGCGCCGGCGGATAGCCAGGCCGGTAGCGGACGTAGTCGGCGACGCGGTCGCTGAAGCGGGTGGTGGGGCTGAGGTCTTCCGCCACTGGAACCTCCATGCCGGCTGCAACGGCCACGTGCCGGTTGCGGGGCGCGGCCCGGCCGGAATGCCGGAGCCGCGCGGTGCGACCGGCGGCGGCTTGGCCGCCGCCGGCGCGGGTGCCGCTTACAGGTCGAACTTGATGCCCTGGGCCAGCGGCAGGGCGTCGGAGTAGTTGATGGTGTTGGTCTGCCGGCGCATGTAGACCTTCCACGCATCCGAGCCGGACTCGCGGCCGCCGCCGGTGTCCTTCTCGCCGCCGAACGCGCCGCCGATCTCGGCGCCGGAGGTGCCAATGTTGACGTTGGCGATGCCGCAGTCGCTGCCGGCCGCGGACAGGAACTTCTCCGCCGCCTTCAGGTCCTGGGTGAAGATCGCCGAGGACAGGCCCTGGGGCACGCCGTTCTGCATCTCGATGGCCTCCTCCAGCGAGCCGTACTTCATCACGTACAGGATCGGGGCGAAGGTCTCGTGCTGCACCACCGGATCGCTGTTGTCCAGGCCGGTGATGATGGTCGGCAGCACGAAGTGGCCGGGGCGGTCCAGCTTGCGCCCGCCGGTGACCACGGTGCCGCCGGCGGCCTTGGCCTTCTCGATCGTGGCCAGGTACTGCTGCACGGCCTCGGCGCTGTTGAGCGGGCCCATCAGGTTGTTGGTATCCAGCGGATCGCCGATCTTGCCTTCGACCTGCTTGTAGGCCTTGACCAGGGTGTCGAGCACGGTGTCGTAGATGGATTCGTGCACGATCAGGCGGCGGGTGGTGGTGCAGCGCTGGCCGGCGGTGCCGACCGCGCCGAACACGATGCCCGGGATCGCCAGCTTCAGGTCCGCGCTCTCGTCCAGGATGATGGCGTTGTTGCCGCCCAGCTCCAGCAGGCAGCGGCCCAGGCGGCGGGCGACCTTCTCGTTGACGATGCGGCCGACCTGGGTGGAGCCGGTGAAGCTGATCAGCGGCACGCGGCGGTCCTCGACCAGCTTCTCCGACAGCGCGGTGCCGGCGTCGTTGATCAGGAAGAAGATGTCCGGGAAGCCGCCGGCCTTGAGCGCCTCGTTGCAGATCTTCATCGCCGCGATGGCGGTCAGCGGGGTCTTGTTGGACGGCTTCCAGATGCAGACGTCGCCGCAGATCGCGGCCAGGAACGAGTTCCAGCTCCACACCGCGACCGGGAAGTTGAAGGCCGAGATGATGCCGACCAGGCCCAGCGGGTGGTACTGCTCGTACATGCGGTGGCCGGGGCGCTCCGAATGCATGGTGTAGCCGTAGAGCATGCGGCTCTGGCCCACGGCGAAGTCGGCGATGTCGATCATCTCCTGCACCTCGCCGTCGCCTTCGGCCTTGGACTTGCCCATCTCCAGCGCGACCAGCGAGCCCAGCGCGTCCTTGTTCCGGCGCAGGGCCTCGCCGCACAGGCGGATGGCCTCGCCGCGGCGCGGCGCCGGGGTGGTGCGCCAGGCTTTGAAGGCTTCCTGGGCGCGGGCGATCACCGCCTCGTAGTCGGCCTCGGTGGTGGCGTGGACCTCGGCGATCACCTCGCCGGTGGTCGGGTTGGCCGGGCGCAGCACGCCCGCGCCGGTGGCGTCGGACCAGCGGCCGTCGCCGAGGTAGGTGCCGGAATTGGTGGCGCCAAGGCCCAGGGCCTGGAGCAGCGATGCGGACATGGAATCTCCTGGAAGGTGGATGCAGGCCGGTGCGCGCCACGCTGGCGCGCACCGGCCGGATTGCGTGGGCCGATTCTAGCAATGGCGGCAGGCGCACCCTGGTGCACCGCGGCGTGCAATGCGCCCCTGCCCGGGTGGATTGGCCGCGCGCATGCGCCATGCGACAATCCGCCGTCCTGGCCCCGTAGCTCAGCTGGATAGAGCGTCCCCCTCCTAAGGGGAAGGTCGCACGTTCGAATCGTGTCGGGGCTGCCATCCTTCCCGCCCGCGCCATGGGCCCTGGCCTGCGGAACCCGCACCGCTGCGCCCGCGGCCTCCGCCATTGCATCACCGCCGGGCTGGCACGCCGCGCAGCGCATGTAGCAAGCTGTGTCTCCCTCCAGCCGGCGCCGATGCGATGAAGACCTACGAGGGCACCTGCCTGTGCGGCCAGGTCCGCGTGCTCGCGCGCGGGGAGCCGTTGCGCGTCGGCATCTGCCACTGCGCCAACTGCCGCCGGGAGAGCGGTTCGGCGTTCACCTGGTACGGGGTGTGGCCGGCCGAGCGCTTCGAACACGCGGGGCAGACCACGGAATTCCGCGGGCAGCGCGCCTGCAAGGCCTGCGCCTCGCCGGTGTTCTCGCTCGACGCGAAGGAAGCGGAGATCAAGCTCGGCGTGCTGGCGCAGGCCCCGTCCGGCCTGGTGCCGGGCTGCGAGCTGTGGGTCAAGCGCCGCGAGCCGTGGCTGGCACCGGTGCCCGGGGCCGAGCAGTACGAGGAGGACCGCAGGTAGCGGTCCCGGGCGGGGCGCTGCCGGCGCAGGCGGGCCAGCCGCGCCGCGCGTGCGGCATGCGCCCGGAAACAGGGGCAAACGCAAGGAGGAAGATGCATGCAGGCCAGCTCGGAGTTCTTCGTGGGGTGGGGCACCCTGTCGCTGATCAACGCGGGCCTGGCGCAGGCCAAGGGCCGCAGCGGCCTGGGATGGTGGCTGGCGTCGCTGCTGCTGGGGCCGCTGGCGACGTTGCTGGTGGTGGTATTGGATCCGGTGGCGAAAGCGCAGCCGTGAATCGCCTGGCAGGCGTTGCCGACGCTGGTGCCGTACCCGGCCATGCGCGCTAACTGTTTCTTTAGCAACGGAAATTTTTCCGCGGATGTGGCGTTGCAGCACTTGACACGGCCCCTGTGCATCGTGTCCTCTTGACGGCCATGTCGAACCGCAACGCCACCGCCGTCCTCCTTCCGCCGCCGCGGCGGATGCGTGCGTGCGCGCCGGTCACCGGCATTACCACCGCGATTACCACCGCCACCGGTATTACCCGCCCGGTGCGGCCCGTCGTGTTCGTGTAACTGCGAAACCCACGGCCCCGCACCTGGATCAGGCGCGGGGCGACCCGCACCGATACGCGCGCTGGGCCTCACAACCGAGGTCTCCGATGTCGTCTGCCGCAGTCGCAAGTCCGTCCGAATCCCTCCCGCGCCCGTCCGCCGTCCGCACCGTCGTGCACAAGTTCGGCGGCACTTCCGTGGCCGATGCCGAGCGCTACCGCCACGTCGCCCGGCTGCTGCTGGCGCGCGACGAGGACATCCAGGTCACCGTGGTCTCGGCGATGAAGGGCGTCACCGACGCGCTGATCGCCCTGGCCCATGCCTCCGCGGCGGCGGGCGAGGGCGAGCCGGACTGGCACGACGCCTGGCACGACCTGCGCGCGCGCCACCGCAGCGCGGCCGTGGCCCTGCTGGCCGAGCACGCCGGCGACGCGGTGGAGTGGATCGACCAGCGCTTCGACGAGCTGGCGCGGGTGCTGGAGGCGGTGCACGTGCTCGGCAGCCTGCCGGAGGAAGTGCTGCAGCGGGTGCAGGGCCTGGGCGAGGTGTACTCGGCGCAGCTGCTGGGCATGCACCTGCGCGCGCTGGGCGAGGACTGCGCGGTGCTGGACGCGCGCGAGGTGCTGGTGGTCACCCACGGCGAACTGGGCGTGGACGTGGACTGGGCGCGCAGCGCGGAGAAACTGGCGCGTTGGCGCCAGGCCAACCCGCAGCGGCGGGTGGTGGCCACCGGCTTCGTGGCGCGCGACCGCAACGGCCGCGTCACCACACTCGGCCGCAACGGCAGCGACTTCTCCGGCGCGATCTTCGCCGCCCTGTTCGAGGCCGACGAGCTGCACATCTGGACCGACGTGGACGGCGTGCTTTCGGCCGACCCGCGGGTGGTGCCGGAGGCGGTGCAGCTGGAGTCGCTGAGCTACGACGAGGCCTGCGAGCTGGCCTACTTCGGCGCCAAGGTCGTGCATCCGCAGACCATGTACCCGGCGATCGAGCGCGGCCTGCCGATCGTCATCCGCAACACCTTCCAGCCCGAGCACCCGGGCACCCGGATCAGCGCCGGGCGCGATCCGACCCGGCCGGTGAAGGGCCTGACCCTGAGCCCGAACCTGGCCCTGGTGAACCTCGAAGGCACCGGCCTGATCGGCGTGCCCGGCACCGCCGAGCGCGTGTTCGCCGCGCTGCGCAACGCGCGGGTGTCGGTGGTGATGATCTCGCAGGGCTCGTCCGAGCACTCGATCTGCTGCGTGGTCCGCCAGGACGACGCCGAGCGCGCCCAGGCGGCGCTGCTCAACGCCTTCGCCCACGAGCTGGCGATCGGCCAGGTGCAGCGCGTGCAGCACGTGCCGGGCATCAGCGTGCTGGCCGCGGTCGGCGACGGCATGGCCGGGCAGCCGGGCATCGCCGCGCGCCTGTTCGGCGCGCTGGGCCGCGCCCAGGTCAACATCCGCGCCATCGCCCAGGGCTCGTCCGAGCGCAACATCTCGGTGGCGATCGACAGCGAGCAGGCCACCCGCGCCCTGCGCGCGGCGCATGCCGGGTTCTGGCTGTCGCCGCAGACCTTCGCGGTGGGCGTGATCGGGCCGGGCAACGTCGGCGGTGCCCTGCTGGACCAGCTGATGGCCGCGCGCGGCAAGCTGCTGGATAGGGCGCGGCTGGACCTGCGCCTGCGCGCGATCGCCTCGCGCAGCCGCCAGCTGCTGGATCCGCGCGGGATCGAGGGCGACTGGCGCGAGGCCTACGCCGCCGCTCGCGCGCCGCTGGACCTGGACCGCTTCACCGCGCACCTGCTGGATTCGCACCTGCCGCACATGGTGATCGTCGACTGCAGCGGCAGCCCGCAGGTGGCCGACCGCTACGCGCAGTGGCTGGCCGCCGGCATCCACGTGGTCACCCCGAACAAGCAGGCCGGCTCCGGCCCGCTGCAGCGCTGGCGCGAGATCCGCGCCGCCGCCCAGGCCAGCGGCGCGCGCTTCCGCTACGAGGCCACGGTCGGCGCCGGCCTGCCGGTGATCTCCACCCTGCGCGACCTGCTGGACACAGGCGACAAGGTCATCTCGATCGAGGGCATCTTCTCCGGCACCCTGGCCTGGCTGTTCAACCGCTACGACGGCAGCGTGCCGTTCTCCAGGCTGGTGGCCGAGGCGCGTTCGCTGGGCTACACCGAGCCGGACCCGCGCGACGACCTGTCCGGCACCGACGTCGGCCGCAAGCTGGTGATCCTGGCGCGCGAGGCCGGCTGCGAGCTGAGCATCGAGGACGTGCAGGTGGAGAGCCTGGTCCCGGCCGCGCTGCGCGAGTCCAGCGTGGACGACTTCATGGCGCGCCTGCACGAGGTCGATGCCGGCTTCGCCGCGCGGCTGGCGCAGGCGCAGGCCAACAACAGCGTGCTGCGCTACGTCGCGCGCCTGGATGCCCAGGGCAAGGCCTCGGTCGGCCTGGTCGAGGTGCCGCGCGACCACGCCTTCGCCAACCTGCGCCTGACCGACAACATCGTCCAGTTCACCACCCGCCGCTACTGCGAGAACCCGCTGGTGGTGCAGGGCCCCGGCGCCGGCCCGGAGGTGACCGCCGCCGGCGTGTTCGCCGACCTGCTGCGGGTGGCCGCCGGCCGCGGGGCGCGCCTGTGAGCGGCGACGCGATGCAGCGCCAGGCCACGGCCTTCGCCCCGGCCTCGGCCGGCAACGCCGCGGTGGGCTTCGACATCCTCGGCTTCGCCCTGGCCGGCGCCGGCGACACGGTCACCGTGCGCCGGATCGCCGAGCCGCAGGTGCGCATCCGCCAGATCCGCGGTGCCGCCCATCCGCTGCCGCTGGAAGCCTCGCGCAACACCGCCGGCGTCGCCCTGGAGGCGATGCGCCGGGCGCTGCAGCTGCCGTTCGGCTTCGAGGTCGAGATCGACAAGGGCATCGCCCTGGGCTCGGGCATGGGCGGTTCGGCCGCCTCGTGCGTGGGCGCGCTGGTGGCCGCCAACGCACTGCTGGACCGGCCGCTGACACGGCACGCGCTGTACCCGTTCGCGCTGGAAGGCGAGGCGGTGGCCAGCGGCGGCCGGCATGGCGACAACATCGGCCCGATGCTGCTGGGCGGGCTGGTGCTGGCCACCGCCGACCGCCTGGTGCGGATCCCGGTGCCGGAGGCGTGGCACAGCCTGCTGGTGCACCCGGAAGCGGTGCTGGAGACGCGCAAGGCACGCGAGGCCCTGGCCGGCAGCTATGCGCTGCCGGAGTTCGTGGCGCAGAGCGCGAACCTGGCACTGGTGCTGGCCGGCTGCCATGCCGGCGACGCCGCGCTGGTGCGCGCCGGCCTGCGCGACGTGCTGGTCGAGCCGCGCCGCGCCGCGCTGATCCCGGGCTTTGCCGCGGCCAAGGCGGCGATGCTGGACGGCGGGGCGATGGGTGCGAGCATTTCCGGCGCCGGTCCCAGCGTGTTCGGCTGGTTCGAAAGCCGCGCCAGTGCCGAGGCCGCGGCCCCGGCGGTGCAGGCGGCGTTCGCCGCCGCCGGCCTGGACAGCCAGGCCTGGGTGGCGCCGCTGGACAGCCCCGGCGCTACCCTGCTGTAACCGCCATGCGCGGCCGGCGCCGGCCGCGCGTCCCCCATCCACCGCCGGCCGCGCCGCGGTCGCCCCAGGCCCCGACGGATCCATGATGAACTTCGTTTCCACCCGCAACGCCGCTCCCGCCGTCAACCTCAGCCAGGCCATTGCCGCCGGCCTCGCGCCCGACGGCGGCCTGTACGTGCCGCAGGCGCTGCCGGCGCCGCGCCAGCTGCGCCCTGGCGCCAGCCTGGCCGAGACCACCACCGCGCTGCTGGCGCCGTTTTTCGCCGGCGACGCGCTGGAGCCGGAGCTGGCGGCGATCTGCGCCGAGGCGCTCGATTTCCCGGTGCCGCTGGTGCCGCTGGCCACCCCGGGCGACCACGTGCTGGAGCTGTTCCATGGCCCCACCGCCGCGTTCAAGGACGTCGGCGCACGCTTCCTCGCCGCCTGCCTGGCGCGCATCCGCCACGGCGCGGAGCGGCCGCTGACCATCCTGGTGGCCACCTCCGGCGACACCGGCGCCGCAGTGGCCGCCGCGTTCCATGGCCAGCCGGGCCTGCGCGTGGTGGTGCTGTACCCGGACGGCCGGGTCTCGCCGCGCCAGGCGCACCAGCTCGGCTGCTTCGGCGGCAACGTCTCGGCGCTGCGGGTGGCCGGTTCGTTCGACGACTGCCAGGCCCTGGTCAAGCGCGCGCTCAATGACGCCGAGCTGCAGGCGCAGGTGCCGCTGAGTTCGGCCAACAGCATCAGCCTGGGCCGGCTGCTGCCGCAGATGAGCTACTACGCGCACGCATCGCTCAGCCACCACGCGGCGACCGGGCGCGAGCTGAACTTCGTGGTGCCCACCGGCAACCTCGGCAACGCCCTGGCCGGGATCCTGGCGCGCGCGCTGGGCGCACCGCTGGGGCGGATCGTGCTGGCGACCAATGCCAACCGGGTCCTGCCGGAGTTCTTCGCCGGCGACGCCTACAGCCCGCGGCCCAGCGTGGCCACCCTCGCCAACGCCATGGACGTGGGCGCGCCCAGCAACTTCGAGCGCCTGCTGTGGCTTTACGGCGGCGACGAGGCCGCGCTGCGCGAGGGCTTCACCGCGATCTCGGTCGGCGACGACACCATCCGCGCCACCATCCAGGCCCGCAGCCAGAAGCACGGCGAGGTGTTCTGCCCGCATACCGCCACCGCGGTGCACGTGCTGCAGGAGCTGCGCGCCGACGGCACCGATGGCGACTGGGCGGTTGCCGCCACCGCGCACCCGGCCAAGTTCGAATCGGTGGTCGAGCCGCTGGTCGGGCATCCGGTGGAGGTGCCGCCGGCCCTGGCCGAGCTGCTGGCGCGCCCGGCCCAGGCCGAGCCGGTGCCGCCGGAGTACGAGGCCCTGCGCGCGCACCTGCTGCGCTGACACGACGGCCGGCGGCCCGGCGCGGGCCGCTGGCTAGAATGCCGCTTTCCGCCAGGGGCCGAACTGCATGCCGTACACCCCGATCGTGGCCACGCTCGGCTACGTGCTTTCGCCGGACCGCTCGAAGGTCCTGATGATCCACCGCAACGCGCGCCCGGACGACCACCAGCTGGGCAAGTACAACGGCCTGGGCGGCAAGATCGAGCGTGACGAGGACGTGCTTGCCGGCATGCGCCGCGAGATCCGCGAGGAGGCCGGCATCGAGTGCACCTCGATGCAGCTGCGCGGGACCATCAGCTGGCCGGGCTTCGGCAAGCACGGCGAGGACTGGCTGGGCTTCGTGTTCGTGATCGACGGCTGGACCGGCACGCCACTGCAGTCCAATCCCGAGGGCACGCTGGAGTGGGTGGAAATCGAACGCCTGGACGAGCTGCCGATGTGGGAAGGCGACCGCAACTTCCTGCCGCTGGTGTTCGACGGCGACCCGCGGCCATTCCACGGGGTGATGCCGTACCGCGACGGGCGCATGCAGTCCTGGAACTGGTCGCGCATGTGAGATGTTCCACGCCCCGCGCCGTTTTCCACACCGGATGTGGAAAGCAGCGGGAAAAGCGTGTGGATAAGCGCGGCGCGCGCTTGCGGCACAAGCATGTCAAGATGGGTGGCGAAATTTTCGCCAGCCCCCGCGGGGTCGGGGACGCGGTTTTCCACACCGCCTGTGGATGGTTCGCGGACAAGTATGTGGATAACCACCGCGACGCCTTGTGTGACGGACTCGTCAAGATCCCTGGCGAAAAATTCGCCACTGTCCCGCGGTGTGCGGATCGATGGTTCCGATGTTCCACGGATCGCCAGGCGGTGGGTGGGCATGTGTTCGATCACGCGCGGCAACCGCTGCATCCGTGCGGCGCGCGGTAAAGCGCGCAGGCGCGGCGGGTTTACCGATGTGGCGTGGTGGGGTGCGTGCGGCCAGGCGCGCATGGTTGCGTGCCCGCGCAGCGTAAACGGTGCGCGGGCAGGGCGGGTTTATGGGCGACGGCGCGCGGCTACTGCGCGGTCCAGCCGCCGTCCAGCACCAGGCACTGGCCCGTGATGTTGCGCGCGGCCGGCGAGATCAGGAACGCGGTGGTGCCGGCCAGTTCGTCCATGCCGATGAACACGCCCTTGGGCATGGGCTTGAGCATCACCTGCGACACCACCTCCTCCTCGGAGATGCCGCGGGTGCGCGCCTGCGCCGCGATCTGGCTGTCCACCAGCGGGGTCTTCACATAGCTGGGGCAGATGGTGTTGATGGTGATGTCGGTGTCCGCGGTCTCCAGGGCGATGACCTTGGAGAAGCCGACCAGGCCGTGCTTGGCCGCCACGTAGGCGCTCTTGAACGGGCTGGCGACCAGGGCGTGGATGCTGCCGATGTTGACGATGCGGCCGTAGCCGCGCTCGCGCATGCCCGGCAGCACCGCGCGGGTCAGGCGGGCCACGCCGACCAGCATCACCTGCACCAGGAAGTCCCACTTCTCCGGCGGGAACTCTTCCAGCGGCGCGACGTGCTGCAGCCCGGCGTTGTTGACCAGCACCTCCACCGGGCAGGAGATCGAGGCCAGGGCCTGGGCCACGCTGGCGTCGGAGGTCACATCCAGCGCCACCGCCTCGGCCGAACCGCCGGCGGCGCGGATCTCCGCGGCGACCACGGCGGCCGCCTCGGCCGACAGGTCGCTGACGACCAGGTGGTGGCCCGCGGCCGCCAGCTCGCGGGCGATGCCGGCGCCGATGCCGCTGGCCGCGCCGGTGATGAGGATGTTGCGCATGGGCGTCTCCGGTGGCTCGCCACGACTTTAGCAAGCGCCCGCGGCGGCGGAAGCCCCGCCGCGCACCCGGCTTCGACCGCCGCGGGCGTATCCTGTGCGCCTCCCACGCAGGCCTTACGCATGTCCCGCCACTTCTCGATGCTGCGCGACTTCCAGCTCGCCGACTGGTTCACCCTGGCCAACGCATTCTGCGGCACCGGCGCGGTGTTCGCGGCGATGCGCTTCCTCCAGGACGGCCGGGTGGGCGACCTGCTGGCCGGCATGGCGCTGATCCCCGCGGCCTTCATCTTCGATGCCCTGGACGGGCGCGTGGCGCGCTGGCGCAAGTCGTCCTCGACCCTGGGCCGGGAGCTTGACTCGCTGGCCGACGTGATCTCCTTTGGCCTGGCCCCGGCGGCGCTGGCCTACGCCTGCGGCATGCAGGGCGGCTGGGACTGGCTGGTGCTGTCGTACTTCGTCGGCTGCGGCGTCAGCCGCCTGGCGCGCTACAACGTCACCGCCGAGCAGCTGGCCGGCGAGGAGGGCAAGGTGAAGTACTTCGAGGGCACGCCGATCCCGACCAGCCTGGTGCTGGTGGTGGTGCTGGCGGTGGCCGCCTGGCAGGGCCGGATCGGCGCCGACCTGTGGTGGGGCCAGTGGCAGCTGGGGCCGTGGCAGCTGCACCCGCTGGTGCTGCTGTTCGCCCTGTCCGGCTCGCTCATGATCAGCAAGACCATCCATATTCCCAAGCCGTAAGGGCCCCGCGCGCCGCCGCTGCTAGAATCGGCGGCGACACCGGAGAGGCTCATGGCCAACGCATCTTCGCCCGGCGACCTCGATTCGCTGGCGCGCCAGTACTGGGATACATGGAGCGGACTGCTCGGCGTTGGCCTGCGGCCGGAAGCGGCGGAGGAGCCCGCGCCGGCCGCGTTCGACTGGTACGCGCGCATGCAGCAGCTGGCCGCGCAGTTCGCCGAGGGCGGCGGCAGCGCCGCCGAGATCGCCGCGGCCTGGAGGCAGATGCTGGGCGGGCAGGACGGCAGTCCCTTCGCCGGCGTGTTCCAGGGCCTGCCCGGCGGCATGGGCGCGGCCGTGGCCGGCTGGCCCGACCAGGTGCGCCCGTTCGTCGAGGCCGTGCTGCGCCCGCTGCGGCAGCAGGCTTCCGAATGGTTTGGCCGTCCCGGCCTGGGCCCGGCGCGCGAGCACCAGCAGCGCCTGCAGGCGCTGGCCGCGGCCTGGCAGGAGTGGGAAGAGCGCAACGAGGCGTTCACCGCGCTGCTGTCGCGCATCGGCCAGGATGCCTTCGCCCGCTTCGAGCGCCTGCTGGAGCAGCGGCAGGAGAACGCCGAGCAGCAGCTGGCCAGCGCGCGGGCGCTGTTCGACCTGTGGATCGACGCCGCCGAGGAGGCCTGGGCCGAGGCTGCGCTCTCGGAGGAATACCAGCAGCAGTACGCGGCGCTGACCAATGCGCTGATGCGCGTGCGCCAGGGCCTGCAGCAGGAAGTCGAGCGCCTGGGCGCGCTGCTTGGCCTGCCCGGGCGCAGCGAGGTGGACGCGGTGCACCGCAAGGTCGCCGAGCTGGAGCGCAGCGTGCGCGAACTGCGCCGCGCCGCGGGACTGGCGCGCAACGCCGCTGCGGTGCCCGGCGCCACGCCGCGTGCGCCGCGCAAGGAAAAGGCCGCCGCGGCGCCGGCAGGCGCGGGCAGGCCAGCCGCGCGC